>JASHTH010000583.1 GCA_030040655.1 Acidobacteriaceae bacterium
AGGATTCGTGCTCACCCTCTCCACGCGCGAGCAGCACATCCGCCGCGAGAAGGCGACTTCCAACATCTGCACCAACCAGGCGCTCGTCGCGCTCATGGCCACGATCTTCCTCACCGTGTACGGCAAGGAGGGCCTGCGCGAACTCGCCCGACACAATCTGGCCAAGGCAGCTTACGCGGCAAAGATGCTCTCCTCGCAGCGGGGCGCGCGGCTGGTCTTTGAAGGCGCGCCGCGCTTCAACGAATTCGTTCTCGACACGGAGGAGCCGCCTGAGTTATGGACGCCGCGGCTTCTCGAGCACAATATCGCCGGCGGCGTGGCGCTCAAGCGCTGGTATCCGGAACTGGGCAACGCGACGCTGTGGTGCGCCACCGAGGTGATCACGCGCGACAACATTGACACCGCCGCGCAGGTGCTGGCCGCGGCGGCTGTGGAGGTATAGCCAATGGCTCGGCCCTCTTCGAAAGAGGGATTCTTACGGAAAGGGAAATCTCAGGACCCAGCCCCGTCGAAGGGAAAGCCTGGTTCTGTAACAGGGCACGACTTTAGTCGTGCCGAAACGCCGCAAGAAAGGAGTGGGCTTTAGCCCCTGCCATGGCACAACCCAGCCGCAACGCTCCGCCTGACGCCGTACTGCGGCCGTCTCGCACGTTTTTCGCGACGAGCCGGACGGCCATGAGCAAGCGGTTGTTTCAGGTTGAGCGCAACGCCGAACTACTCATCCAAGTTCTTCGCTCGCAGGTCGCGGAACGGCGGTTTGAGCTTCACGACTTCGTCATTATGCCCGATCACGTGCATTTGCTCCTGACCGTTGCGGAGGGCATGACGATCGAAAAAGCGGTGCAAATGATCAAGGGAAGGTTTTCGTATCGGCTTTCACACGAATTCGGATTTAAGGGCGAGGTTTGGCAGAGAGGATTCTCTGAGGTGCAGGTGATCGGCGACGGGAACCTCGAGGCGCATCGCGAATACATTGCCCAGAATCCCGTGAAAGCGGGATTGGCCGGTCAGGTAGATGAGTATCCATTTTGTTATCGGCATTTGGCGAGGGTGAAGGCAGCTTTGAGAAACGAAGAAGAAGCGTTGCCGGGGCTAAAGCCCTGAAGTCAGTTTGAAGCGCGTTGCGGCACGACTGAAGTCGTGCCCTGTTACAAAGCAGTTTTTGCACGGCTGAAATCCGTGCCCTGTTACAAAGCCTGAGAGCCTGGACCCAGTACGCCTGAAGGCTCCTGAACATGACAGCCCTGACGGGCAAGGAAACGCAGAGGTCGAATTCATGGACGCAGAGACCAAATACCTCCCCAACCGGCGGCGCACGTTCGGCAAGGTTCGACCGCACCAGACGCAGAACGAGGTTCTGGTCTTCGAGAAATCCACGCCGGGCAAGCGCGGGTACATGATGCCTCCGCTCGACGTGCCTGCGATCGACGCGGCGAAGCTGCTCGGCGACGCCCATCGCAACGATTCGGGCCTGCTGCCGGAGCTGAGCGAGATCGAGATCATCCGTCACTTCACGCGCCTCTCCACCTGGAACTACGCCATCGACCTCGGCATGTATCCGCTGGGATCGTGCACCATGAAGTACAACCCACGCGTGAACGAAGTGGTGGCGCGCATTCCCGGCCTGGCCGAGGCGCACCCTTACCGCGTGAGGTCGCACGCCCAAGGCATCATGGAGATCATCGACCTGTTGCAATACTGCCTGCTCGAAATCACGGGCATGGACGCGATCACGCTGCAACCGGCGGCCGGCGCGCACGGCGAAATGACCGGCATCCTGCTGGTCCGCGCCTGGCACGAGTCGCAGGGCAACCCGCGCAAGAAGGTCCTCATCCCCGACTCGGCGCACGGCACCAATCCCGCTACGGCCGCCATCTGCGGCTACGCCGTTGAGAATCTCAAGTCGAACGCCGACGGCGGTATCGATCTCGACGCCCTGGCGCGCCAAGCGGACGAGGAAACGGCGGCGCTGATGCTCACCAATCCTTCCACGCTGGGCGTCTTTGAAAACGAGATCCAGCGCATCGCCGACATCCTTCACGGCAAAGGCGCGCTGCTTTACATGGACGGAGCCAACATGAACGCGCTGGTGGGCAAGGTGCGCCCCGGCGACTTCGGCGTGGACGTGATGCACCTCAATCTGCACAAGACCTTTTCGACTCCGCATGGCGGGGGCGGACCGGGTTCCGGGCCGGTCGCGTGCAAGGCGTTTCTCGAGCCGTTTCTGCCCATTCCCGTTCTGCTGAGAGAGCCGGACGGGACCCGGCGCTGGGAGTACGACCGGCCGCAATCGATCGGCCGCGTGCGCGCCTACTACGGCAACGTGGGCATGTTTATTCGCGCGCTGGCCTACATCCTCGCCAACGGCCCCGACGGCTTGCGCCAGACCACGGAAGACGCCGTTCTCAACGCCAACTACATCCGCAAGAGACTCGAGGACGTCTACGAACTGCCGTACAAGACGGCTTCGATGCACGAGGTGGTCTTCAGCGACAAGCGTCAGGCGGCCCACGGCGTCAAGACCGGCGACATCGCCAAGCGCCTCATCGACTACGGATTCCACCCCTACACGGTCAGCTTCCCGCTCATCGTGCCCGGCGCGCTGATGATCGAGCCCACCGAGAGCGAGTCGGTGCAGGAGCTGGACCTTTTCATCGACGCCATGCGCTCCATCGCGCACGAGGTCGAAGAAGATCCCGAGCTGGTGAAGACCGCGCCGCATTCGACGCGCGTCTCGCGCCTGGATGAGGTGCAGGCGGCGCGCAAGCCAGTGCTGCGCTGGAAGCCCACAGAGTAGTCGAGCCCGGCGCTCAGCAGCCTGTTCCGGCCTTGGCGAGCGCTTCTTTCAGCCCCTTCATGCTGATGCGGCTGGACTCTTCCGGCGTTCCCCCGCCGCGCCAGTGCGTTTCCAGGCTCACGGCGTAGTGGTAGCCGTCGCGCACGAACGCGCGAAACTGGCCCACCCAGTCGACCACGCCCGCCCCCACCGGCGCCCACTCCCACTTGCCGCCGGGATCGCGCTTCACGTCCTTGCAGTGGCAATGGCCGATGCGGTTTTTGGGCAGCAGATCGTATCCGTTCGGATAGGGCGTGTTTCCGGGAAAGGTCGCCGCGTTGCCCGGATCCCAGTTCAGCATGAAGTTCGGCTCGGTCACGGCGGCAAGCGTCGCGGCCCCCTCTTCGCCGGTGGCCGTGTTGCACGACATTTCGTTTTCGAGCAGCAGAATCAGATCGTGCTTCGCGCAGGTGCGCGCTGCCTGGCGCAGCTTTTCGTTGATCGCTTCCCGGTATGGCTTCTGGTCGTCGAGGCGCCAGAAATCGAAGCAGCGAATACGATCGGCGGCGAAAGATTTCGCCAGCGCAATGCAGCGCTCCAGCACCTGGTCCTGCTGCTTGAAGTCGAAATCGGCATGAAACTGGTCGCGTTTAGGGCTCTCCTTCGATTGCGGAGCGCCCGGCCAGTCTGTCTTGAACAAGGGGCTGGCGATATCGGTGACGCGCAGGCCGTATTTTTCGAGAATCTTCCGCGACCGGTCCACTTCGGCCGAATCCAAGTCGGAGATGTTTTTGTTCCACATGCCGCGCAGCTCGATCCACTCCAGGCCGAAGTCGCGCGCCGCCACCGAACAGGCGTGATCGAAGTCCTGCGAGATCTCGTCGTTGATGACCGAGAGCCGGAAAGGGCAGTTGCGGCCGGCTGCGCGAAGCTGCAGTGGCGAAAAAAGCGGCTCTGCGCCGGCATATTCGCAGCCCATGAGACCCGCCGCGGCGCCGGCGGCGCCCAGATTGGATAGAAACTCGCGTCGCGATACCAACAATGTGACTCTCCTCATTCTGGAGCCTGCACGCACGGCATTCCGGCTGCGGGTTTTAGGGCAGTTCAGGAAGTGTGTGTCCGCTTGGATGCCGCTCAAGCTCGCCGCTCCCTGGTGGTCCCACCCCAACGACTTGTCGTTGGGGACCCCGGGTTGGTGGCGTCGACTTGGCGTTTTTTCTCCGGGTACATGATTTCCTAAACTGCCATAGTCTACGGCGTGGACCCGGGACGGCGCGAATCCCGGCGCAGGTTTGCCTCCATTGTGCTTTTTGAGGACAGTCCGTGTACGGAACGCCGACACGCAGATGAGGCCGGAGTCTGGGAGGATCTTAATGAAGAAAGTCACCGAGAAATGCCCCCCATTTCCACCTAAAGCTTCCTGGCGTTCCGTCGATCAAAGCTGCAGCGGGAAAGTGACGGTCGTCACAAGCGGAGGATCGCAACAAACCTCTCCTCAAACCGAAAAGGACGCCTATGAAATCCAAATTGCTGATCGTCGAGGATGAACCGATTGTCGCTCTGGATCTGCAGCAGGAAGTGGAGCAGCTGGGGTGCGAAGTGGTGGCGTTGGCCGAGAGCGCCGACGAGGCCCTGGTAGCGGCCGAAATCTGCCGGCCCGACCTGGCGTTGATGGATGTGCGCATCGTGGGCAGCATGGACGGCATTCAGACGGCCCGCCTGCTGCGCACCGCCTACGATGTTCCGGTCATTTTTCTCACCTCCTACAGCGACGAATCGACCATCAGCCGCGCGGTGAAAGAGATGCCGTACGGCTACCTGACCAAGCCGTTCAAAAGCCGCGAATTGAAGGCCAGCCTGCGCGTCGCCCTGCATAAGGCGCAGCTGGACGCGAACGATCGCGCCGCACACCGGGAGCTGGCGGCGACGGTGGGAAGCGCGGCCGTGGGGCTGCTCAGTGTCTCGCCCGACGGCATCGTCAAATTCATGAATCGCGCCGCCGAGACCTTGGCCGGCGTGGCCGCGGACCAGTCCAGGGACAATCCGCTCAACGAGGTTCTGCAATTGAGCGATAGTCTTGCTCGCCCCGTAACCGCTTTGATCCCGACCAAGGATTGCGATGCGTTGGAGGAATTTGGCTGGACGTTGAAACGGCCCGACGGCGAGACGATTCTGGTGGATCTGTCGATCGCGCCGATGACCGATGGCGCCGGCCAGGTTGCCGGCTACGTGATGACCCTGCGCGACGCCGCCGAGCGCCTGCGCTTCACGGCCCTGGAGGAGACGCTGGAGCAGGGCAATTGTTTCGACACCGCTCCCATGGGCATGGTGCAACTCGACGCCGACGGGCACGTGGTGCGCGTGAACAAAGCGTTGGAGCGCGAGTCGGGCGTCTCGGCGGAAAACCTCGTGGGCCGTTCGCTGACCGGGCTCTCGATGGACCCCGATCCCCGCATCGGCAAGCAGTTCATGAACAAGCTGCTCAAGGGAACCACCACGGTTGCGGCTTCGCCGGCGACGACGAACTAGGCATTGTCTGACGAATCCGCGGTTGAATGCTTTGTAACTGGGCGCAACTTTAGTCGTGCCGCAAAAACCGCAAAATTCGCGGCCTTTAGCCCCCGTGGGGCGCTTTTGGGGAGGGCCAAGGCTAAATTCTGCAACCACTTCTATAACCGGATTTGGAACATCACATGAGACCGATTATTCGCAGGCCGAAGCCCGCGAGAACGGAGAAACAGAGGACTCACTTCGGCACGGCTGAAGCCCTGCCCTGTTACAAAGCCCGGCCGTTGATTGTTCTTTGCGCGGCTTCCACGGTAACTGATCCTCTGCGCAGGAATCAGCGATGAACGC
>JASHTH010000584.1 GCA_030040655.1 Acidobacteriaceae bacterium
TCGGCCGCGCGCTGGGCTTTGAGGAGGGTCTTGGCCTGGTTTTTGAGCTGTTCGAGGCTGGGGCGGGGCGGTAGTTGCCGCTTCATGAGAAATCTCCTTTCCGTCGGTCGCCTGTGTCCGCAATGCAGGCAGAAAGAAGATTCTGAATTGGAAGATCCTCAGGTACAGAAGGTGGGCTTGGCCCTTTCCGCGGACCGGATGCGCCCTGTGCGCTGAAGGAAACGGTAAGGCTTGCCGGGGTGTCAAGTCAATGCGGCGATCGTTTCGAGGTGAGATTGTCGAGCACGTTGCGAAACTCACGTCTCGTTCACAATCAGCCCCACGCGGCCGGCGAGAAGGTCGTGCGGCGATGCGCCGGAATCGACCTCGATGAGTTCGACCGGGAAGGCGAGGTTGTGAGGGCGAAGGACGAGCCGGCCGGCTAGGAACTCGGCGTAGCGCAGGGTGAGGCGCGACTCCTGGCGAATAGCGTAGAGAGTACGCCGGGCCGGCCAATACGGCACAAAGGAGCTGTAGTGCCGGTCGATGAGAGCGATGGCTCCGGGCAGCACCAGTGGATCCATGGGCAACGCATCGACCTCGTCAATACGCACCGCGACGAACCGCTGCCAGGCGCGACGGGGACCTGGCGCGCGCGAACGCATGGGCTCGAGCTTGCGCGCCGGAACGCGCAGCATCTCATGCGCCCCGGCGCGGATGAATGGCTCAAAGAGCGCGGCGGCGTAGGAGACGATGGGCACGGCGCCGGTCTCTTCTTCGGCCTGCGGCTCCGTGTATGCCAGCGTAGGCAGCAGGTCCGCGGGCGAGAGCCGCTGGCAGGCGAGCACCTTGTCCAAAGCCCGCAGAGAGAGTTGTCGTTTACTACGAAGAAAATTGGAAATATGGGGCTGGCCCAGGCCCGTTTGCCGCGCCAGTAACGACACACTCAGGGTTCCACGTTGTATCCTGCGCAGCAACTCCTGGCGCAGGCGTTCGTGCATTTGAGTAAAGTTCATCTGTGGAAAGTTCGCCGCGAGCCATAGGTGGCGAATGGTCCCCATTTCTTCCAGCAAACCGAGATGCGCTGATTTGCCAACAAAACCGGCATCGGTTTGCCGGAGGAAAGTCGCAGAGGCAATAAGCCACAGGCAGAGGTTGACCGAAAAGATACATATGTCTAGATTGGCTTTACTTAATCTTGCACTGGATTGTGGGAAATTTCTGGAGACGGTCTCATTACCGAAGGGGTATGTGGGGACGGAAATCCTCCCTTTTGGCAGGGAACGATAAGGTAAAAGGTATTTCTTCCTCTTCGGCCGTCCCATCCCAGTCCCGCCGCGTTTGGCAAATGCGCCGCGGTCAAGCCAGTGGAGTTAATTCCAAGATCTGTGCGCTCCCATGAGAATGACAACCACCGAGATTGGCGGTCCAGGGACATTTGTTTCCTTCTTCGCGTCGATTCATGGTCGAAGCATGCCGTGGGTCCCACTCCAACGACCGGCACATGTCGTTGGGGACCCCGGGGAGGTCGCATTGACCCGGTTGAATCACCGCGAAAGAACGAAGTCCCTCAACCTCTGCAGGCCGACGGCACTCCCCCGACCGGGCGTAAGAGCCCAGCGTAGCCGCATTCGGCCCTCCTCACCCTGGAGCAAGGCGCATGTCGAGCCGGTCCTCCGGGAGGAATGGATGTTACGGAGAATTCGTCATGGAAATGCGCGTACATCTGAAGATTTGCGAGGGCTGCGGCTGCCTTTGGTACCGGGCCCAGAGCGAAGGAAGCGTCTATTGCAGAGGCTGTGAAGCAAAACTGAGGGAGTTTCCCACGCCGGAAAGCCGAAAGCGGCGCGGGCGTCCCGGCCGCGCCCCAGCCCGCCGCGGCGTGAGGATTCTGGCGGTCGCCGCGGAGATGGGAGGTGCGGGATGAGCGCTGCCCTCCAGTTGCCGGCAATTTGGGCGTCCTGCAGTCCGCAACTTACATGGCAACTCAACGCCGGCCAGTGGGAAGATGAAGCCCTCAAGGCCGAAACCCGCGAAAACACGAGGAAGGCCGAACACGGCCCGGTCGTCAGTCTCGCGTTCTATCGCAAATACACCGAAAACCTGCTGAAGCGCTATCTTTATGCTTCGATGCAGGTGGGACGGGCGCCTTCCCTGCTGGGATCTCCCGTGGGGCGAGGATGGGCTTCGAGCCGCCCGATTCGGACCTTCGAGGATGCGGTCATCTTCGTTCTCGACGTGGAGCAATGCTTGAGCCGGCTCAACGCTCTTGACCGGCAGATGCTGTGCCGCATCGTCCTGCAAGCGTACACCCAGGCCGAGGCGGCGACGCTGCTGGGAATGAGCGTTCGCAGCGTGAGCGCCCGGTTCCCCGAGGCGTTGGACCGGCTAACGAAAAAGCTGCTGGAGGCCGGGCTGCTGATCCTGCCGGATTAGAGCGGTTCCACCGCCACTGTGCCCGGTTTCGGGTGTCGTACAAGATGGCTCTTTCTTGAGGGAATGAGCCGCTTGGCTTCTGTGGCTCCGGGGTATAACCACCGTGGAACCGCTATGAGGCGCAACGGACGAGGAGCACAGGTGAGCGCTCCTCGTCCGCTTTTGCCGCAAACTTCGGACAAGGAGCCGCCAGGAGAATAGGCGCTTCTGTTACGAGTCGCCGGGACTCGCATTGCTGTTTGGCCTGTGCGATACTGCCCCAATGATGGAGCAGAAGTTTTCCAACCGAGCTCGCATGATCGGATATGCCGTGGGTGCGGCCATCGTCGCTCTCGTTTTTGTCTACAGGCTTCTGGTGCGCTAAGAGCGCCCGGTCAGAAGAGGTCGGGAATGCTGTGGAAGGCGATGCGCGTGGGTGCGGCCTTGTAGGCGGCGAGCATGGTGGCCGGGGCAATGGTGCACATGCCGTACTTATGATTCAGCTTGTCCATGGCGGCGAGCAGGCGTGCGCGGCTGCGGTTCGATTCGAGGCCGTCGAAGAGATTCAGACTGTGCAAGCGGTCGGGTACGAGCCCGCTCAGATGCACGCCGATGAAGTACGGCTGGTCCGATCCCTTTGTTTTGGGGATCGAAGCCCAGAGGCGGCGCAGGCCGGCGATCAACGTCTGGTTGTCCTGGCACTCGCTCAACTTGAGCTCGCCGTGCCATCCACGCGTGGGGACGCCGAAATTGCTGATGGGCACGCTCTGATCGCGCGGCGCGGAGAAACCGACCGCAAGTCCGATGCCGGCAGCCCAGAGCCCATGGGAACGCAGGCGCATGGCCGCTTTGTGGAGCAGCTTGTGCGCAACGGCCCAGGCTTTTACGGGCGTGCGCATCTCGGGCGCGAGCACATGCTGGTGGCTGATGGACTTGAGGTGCTCGGTCTGGGACATCTCGAAGTCCTCGCCGCGCAGCCAGTGCCATAGCCGCTCGCCCCACACCGAGCCCCACAATTGGCCGGCCTGTTCGCAGTCGAGGGCGAGCAACTGGTCCATTGTGTGAACGCCTTTTTCATTGAGCCGCTTTTCGGTCTTTACGCCCACCCCGGGCAGGTCGCGCAGCGTGAGGCCGCGGAGCGCTTCCGGCAAAATGTCGAGAGTAAGCGCGACCAGGCCGTCGGGCTTTTCCATATCGCTGGCGATCTTGGCCAGATAGCGGTTGGTGGCGAGGCCGACCGAGCAGCGCAGGGTCTCGCCGGCACGCTCGCGGATGCGCGCCTTGACGCGCCGGCCCAACTCCAGCGCGGCCAGTAGCGGACGCTCGCGCCCCATGAGGCGGCAGGCCATTTCGTCAATGGACAGGACGGCGGCGACGGGCAGGCAGCTTTCCACCGCCTCGACGATGCGGTGGTGGTACTCAACATAGAGCTCGTGGCGCGCCTCGACGAGCGCGAGGCCCGGGCACATGCGCCGGGCATCGGCGACAACGGTGCCGGTGCGGACACCAAAGGCTTTGGCCTCATAACTTGCGGCGATGCAAACCGTAGTGTCGGCGAGCATGGGGACCACGGCGACGGGTCGGCCGCGCAGCTCGGGACGATCTTGCTGCTCAACGGAAGCGAAGTAGGAGTTCAGGTCGACAAAGAGCCAGTTGAGAAGCGGAGCGCGCTTCGGGTTTGTGCCGGCGGATGACGATCCGGCGACCGGCTCTCCGGCCAGCGGGTCGAATGAGGGCGCCGCCCCCGAGATGGACACGACAGCCATTGGCATCTTATTTTCGTCTTTTCTTCGCTCCACGGCAAGGGGATTTCCACAAAAAAACTGCCGATATAGACTATGCCCACATAGATTCCACAAGGCTGAGTCGTTTTTAGGAAGGGCAGCAACAGATCCGTGAAAAAGCGAGTCTAACCTGGTACCTGTGGTGTAAGGTTCAGACAGAATGGAGTCGCCGAACATGCAGGGATTTGTTCACTGGTTCGCGGCACATGAAACCATTCTTGCCGTCATCGTCACGGCCGGCGTCGCGCTGCTGCTGGTCTGCTGCCTGGAGTGCTCCAACTGCGGCTGCCGCGAGAAGGACGAAATCTTCAAGCACCACGAGGTCTAGGGCAGCTCTCCTTCAACCGTGATCCTTCAAAGCTCGGCGATATGCGGTCTTTCTTGAGGAAAAACCGCGCAGACTTCGCCGCTCCCGGCAACCATCTAATGGGGAATCACCTTACGGCAATTCCTGAGTTGGTGTGGCCTTTCGGATTCCGTCCAAGGTCGCCGCTCGCTGGGTCTCGCGTCGACTTGAGTACGGCGGCTTCGGGATACAGTGACTCAGGAATTGCGATAGCCGGCCGCGATGAAGCTTTACAAGACCTTCCGTCCGTTGCCGGCCGAAAAGCGTGGCAGTGGCGATCGGTTTCATAGGGCGCGGCGGCAGATCGTGTCGTCCCGCGACCAAGCTGCGATGCGATCGGCAGCAGCCGGTAAGCGATCGTTTCTCCTATCGGAGATCAGTTTTTCCCTAGCCCGTTCAGCTGTGCCGCAAAGCGCACAACATCCGAGTGGACTGCGTCCGCCCGGACCATGCGCAAGACGGATCCGAGCCCGACTTGTGCTGATGAAGATCCGCGGTGCGCGGTTACACGGATGCGCTGGCGCCGGGGACTGCTACTGGACCGTTCGGGAAGCGATCAAGCAACGGCGTCGACCGTTGAGCCGCTGGTTGCCGTGGTGCTCGTGGAGCTTGAGCTCTGGCTCGCCAGGAATGCCTGCCATAGTTCCGCGCCTGGCCCGCCAAAGCCGCCGAACTGGCCAAATCCGCTCACGCTCCAGCCCGATGCCGCATTGCCGGCGGCGCTCGTGAAGCTCGTCACAGCCTGCGTGAACTGGGTAAACGCCTGCTGCGCGCCGGACAGGTCGCCAGACTGGAGCGCTGAGCCGATTGCATCGAAATCCTGCTGCAGCGTGGCCAGCGTAACCGTCGAGCCCTGCCCGGAAGATGCGGTGCTCGCGCTGCTCGTGCTGCCGGACGAAGAGCTGGTCGAGCTCCCGGTGGAGCTGGTCGTCGAGCTGGAAGAGGAACTGGACGAAGTGCTCGTGCTCGAACTGCTGCCGAAGATTGCCTGCAGTACGCCGGCGATCTGCGATTCGCCGCCGCCGTGGCCGTGACCGTGGTGGTGGCCGTGGAAATGCGCACCGCCGTCTCCGCCACCCTGAATCGCTTGCTGGATTTGCGCATACGCCTGTTGCGCGCCCGACAGATTCCCGCTTTGTAGATCCTGGCTCAGAGTCTGGAAATCGGCGGCCAGGGTCGATTCCGTCGATTGTGCGCCGGAACTGGCCGGAGTGGTCGCGGATTGCGTCGTTGAAGACGCCGAGGTTGCATTCTGCACTTCGTCTGACAGCGTAACGAAGTCCTGCTGCGCGGCGGAGAGATTACCGCTGTTCAGATCCTGCCCCAACTGTTTGAACTCGGCCATAAACTGGGCGATGGGGCTGGACGAAAAAAGGCTGCTGCTGGAAATTCCTGCGGTAGACATCGATGCAATCCTCCACTTCAGCGGGCTTTGGCTGCCTGCCTCAAAACTGGACACCCTATCGGCACATCGGGAGGATTACTTTAGAGGGAATCCGAGTTCACCGGAAAGATTTCTGCGCCGGCCGCCTTCGGGTCATCGCCTCTGCAACCCTGGGCAAGGGGGGCGGGCAAGAGCTGACGCGGCGGATTGCTTTTCGCCGGAATCCATTTCGCGGTGACCATGCCGATTAGGTGACCAGCGCAATGTCCGGCGCGAGCATCGTGGAATGAAAGTCCTCGATTGCGGGCGGCTGGAAATCTTCGGCTGCGAGACGACTCGCGATCAAATTGCGCGTCCACACTCGGCCTGAAGAACCGAACTCGATGAAGTCGTCGGCAAGGAATGCGAGCAGACGTTTCCGGTCGCGGCGAACGGCGGGGTCGAGAAGCGATTGCTCATTGCGCAGGAGACGAGCTGCGATTTCCCGATGGTCAGTCATCATGAAAGCCCATAAACTCGCGTCCTTGGCCCCTCGGCTCACCTCAGTGGTTCGGGCTGCAGCACCGGCTTGCCGCGATTGTTCAAGCCGAGATAGCCGAAGGGCGAATGATGGTCGTGGGTGAAGAAGACCAGCCACTGTTCGGGAATGGCGCACGAGTAAAAGCGCTTGCGCTGCTCGATAACGGTCATCGGGTCGAGATCGTAGCTCATGCCCCAGATCAGGTCCAGATGCGCGCTGGTGGGAATCAGGTCGGAGATGTAGCACGCGCGACGGCCGCCGGAGTCGATCAGGATCGCCAGCATCTGCGCGGTGTGGCCGGGATAGAGATCGACGGAGATGCCGGGTAAGATCGTCTGCGGTCCGTCGAGCAAAGTCATTTGGCCGTTCGCCAGCAGAGGCTCGTAGTTATCGGGCAGATAACTCATGCGGTCGCGCTCTAACTGCAGGCGGCCATGCTCCACTTCGCCGCGATGAGCGAAGTGGCGCGCATTGGGGAACGTGGGCGCGACCGATCCATCGTCTCGGCGTGTCGTATTCCAGCCGCAGTGATCGAAGTGCAGGTGCGAGTTGATGACGATATCGACTTCATCGAGGCGCACTCCGGCGGCCGCAAAAGCGGCGGGCAGAAGCTGCTGTGAGCCATAGATCTCGCGCATCCTGGCGTTGAACTTGTTGCCGACCCCTGTCTCGACGACGACGGTGTGCTTGCCATCCCGGATGAGGAGCGTGTTGGCGCCCATCAGAATGCGGTTGCGCTGGTCGGCCGGCGCGCGTGGCTCCCAAAGAGACTTGGGAACGACGCCGAACATGGCTCCGCCATCGAGAAAGAAGAACCCGTCGGAGAGGACGGCGATTTCGAAACCGCCCAGCGTGACGCGGCCGCGGATCAGCTCGTGCGAATCGCGGCGTTCGGCGGGATGCACTGATTGGGTGGTCACGGCGCGGCTCCCGCCACAGCAGGCGGTATCAGGTACTGCTCGAAATGAGCCAGGATGCGCTTGTAAAGATGCGTGCGGACATCTTCGCCGGAGATGGAGTGCGTCTTGCGCGGGTAGATCTGGAAGTCGTAGGGAATATCGGCCTCGATCAGTCTCTGGATGAACTGCACCGAGTTCTCGATGTGCACGTTGTCGTCTCCGGTGCCGTGGACGAGCAGCAGATGGCCCTTCAGCGACGCGGCAGAGTTCACCACCGAGAAGTCTTTGTAGCCCTCGGGAAACTCGGAAGGCTGGCTGAGATAGCGCTCTGTATAAATCGAGTCGTAGTCGCGCCAATCGGTGACGGGAGCCACCGCAACTCCGGCGCGGAAGCGGTCAGAGTGGGTCATGGCATAGAGCGTGAACGTGCCGCCCCAGCTCCAGCCCCACCAGCCGAGCCGGCTTTTGTCCAGCTGCGGATACTTAGCCAGCGCCGCGTCGATGACTGTAAGTTGATCTTCTAACTGCACGGGTCCGAAGTTATGCCAGGCAAACTGCGCAAAGTCGCGTCCGCGCATGCCCATGCCGCGATTGTCGGCGTGGAGAACGGCGAATCCGTGCTGCGCCAGCAACTCGTCGAAGAGCAGCCGATCGTCCCAGCCATTGGCGACGGTCTGCGGGCCAGGACCGCCATACGGATTGACGATCAGCGGGACGCCGGCAGGAACCGTCGAATCAGGCAATAGCAGCGTGGCGTAGAGCGGAGTTCCACCGCGGGTCTTGACTTCGAGCTTTTCCGGCGAGCGCAGACGATAGGATTCGAGCGCATGCGTCTGCCAGAAGACGCTGCAATCGCCGCCGATTTTGCAGAGCGAAGCCGTTGTCGGGTCCATGCGCGTGGAATGGAGATCGACGAAAGCGTTGCCCGCCGGAGAAAGGTTGGGTTCGTGGTTGCCGGGCGCGGCAGTCAACGGCTTGCGCTGCCCATCGAAACCGACCTGCCAGAATTGCAAATCCTCCAAGCTGCTTTCGTTGGAAGTGTAGTACACGAGCTTGTGCGTAAAATCGACGCTCACGATGGCCGCGACCTCGAAGCCGCCGCTGGTCAGTTGTTTCTCCAGTTTGGCGGTGGTGGTGTCGAGGTGGTTCTGCTGGTAGCTATACAGATAGATGTGGTTATGCCCGTCGCCCCAGGAAGTTAGTACGATGAAGCCGAAGCCGACCGTGACATCGTAGTTATCATCGAAGAATTTGTCGTCGCTGAGTTCGAGCACGGGATGCACGCGACCCGACGGCACATCGGCGAAGTAAATATCGCGGTGCTTATGATCGCGGGTGAGGGTCTCGACCCAGAGGGTCTTGCGATCGATCCAGCCGAATCGGGGAATATAGTCCTGGCCCGGCTGGATGGGCAAATGAATCCAATTGGTCCTGCCGCCGCCGGCGCTCACCACGCCGATGCGCACATCGGGATTGTTATCGCCGGGCTGCGGATAGCGCTGCTCATCGACGCGCGCGTGGATGGGAAGCCAATCCACAATGGGATATTGCGGTACGTTGGTTTCCGCCATTTGCAGAAAGGCGATGTTCTTCGCATCCGGAGACCAGAAGTAGTTGCTGCGCGTATCGAGCTCTTCTTCGTAGACCCAATCGACTGCTCCGTTGGTGGTGAAAGGAGGCGCGGGAGCCACCAGGTCCATCGGAGCGGCGGCGTCGCGCAGGCGAACCACGGCGAGACCACGGTCGCGAATGAACGAGATCTCTTCCCCGTTTGGAGAAAACTTGGGATCGTCGCCGGAGGCCATGCCGGAAAACGCGATTTGCACGCCGGTGCCATTGTGCAGGTCGTAGGCCCACAGGCGGCCTTCGGAATCGAAAAGCAGGTGCGCGGAGTCAGGCGCCCAATAGTAGGCGGCCATGCCGTAGCGCTCGCGATGGTCGCGATCCGTCTCAGAGAGGTTGGAGTCGAGAATGGACGCCAGCTTTTCGCGGCTCACCAGCACATGCGGCTTACCCGAGCCGGGGTCCAGATCGATGAGCTCCCCGCCATCGAGATAGCTGAAGTGCTTGCTGTCCGGCGACCAGGCCATGCTCTCCGGGGGCTTGGGAACCAGACCCCCATGGGCGAAGATGGTCTCCACGGTGAGAGGCTTGGACGGCGGCGCGGCCGCATCTTGCGCGACGATGGACGAAGCGAAGAGTGCGGAAAAAACGGCGAGGGGAAGCGCAGAGCCGGCACGGGTCAATTGGATTATCCTCCGGCATCCGGAAGCGCGCAGCGCGCCTGGTTGCAGAACCCAAGAGTGCGGAGCATTCAACGAGAAGTGTAAATCAACCGCACTGCGCGGCTGTCCCATGCCGGGCCGCAGCGTCGAGACGCCTCTGGGTCCTTTTTGCGGATCGGGCATCTTAGGGTTCTACTTGTTTGTCACGGCGAAGTTCGTTCCGGAGCGTTGATCGCGCAACGGATGAGGTTGGGATGCGCGCGAGGGGGTTAAGAGGGATGGGATCATAAGGAATGCGGCACGATGAATCGACCGACGGGCGGCCGAATCCGACTCCGGGAGAAGTCGCCAACGCAACAGGCGCCGGCTATGGAGCGCAGTTTGCGCCCTTGGGGCCGGTCGAGGCCGCAGCCGTGGAAGCGCAGGCTATCGGCCTCTCCGAAGCCAGCAAGCGGCTGCTGCCGTGGCTGGTGGGCGTGGCGCTGTTCATGGAGTCGCTGGATACGACCATCCTGAACACCGCGGTGCCCGCGGTGGCCGCGGCGCTCGAGGTGGGGCCGTTGAGCATGAAGTCGGTGCTGGCCAGCTACACGCTGAGCCTGGCCGTATTCATTCCTATCAGCGGATGGATGGCGGACAGATTCGGGACGCGGCGGCTGTTCGCCTCGGCGATCGGCATTTTCACGCTGGGATCACTGCTCTGCGGGGTGTCGAGCAGCATCCATTTTCTGGTGGCCTGCCGCATTCTGCAGGGCTGCGGCGGCGCCATGATGGTGCCCGTCGGCCGGCTCACGCTGGTGCGCACCTTCGCCAAGTCGGAGCTGCTGCGCGCCATGAGCTTCATCTCCATTCCGGCGCTGGTGGCTCCCATGCTGGGCCCGGTGGCCGGGGGGCTGATTGTCGGCTATCTTCACTGGCGTTATATCTTCTTTCTCAACGTTCCCATTGGACTCCTCGGGCTCGTGCTGGTTTACCTGCATTTGCCCAATTACTCCGAGGACAATGTGCAGCCTCTCGATTATGTGGGCCTGATCCTGTTCGGCTCGGGCATCGCCCTGCTTTCCTACGTGCTTGAGATTTTCGGCGAGCACACGTTGAGCAGCCGCGAAATGACCGGGCTGCTGGCGCTCTCGGTGTTCCTGCTCATCGGCTACGTGCTTCACGCGCGGAACACAGAGTTTCCTTTGTTGCACCTGTCACTGTTTCGCATCCGCACCTTCCGCGCCGCGGTGGCCGGCGGCTTCGTCACGCGCCTGGGCATGGGCGGAGTTCCGTTCCTGCTGCCGCTGCTCTATCAGCTCGGGCTGGGGTACACGGCCATTCAATCGGGGCTGCTGATC
The DNA here is from genome assembly GCA_030040655.1 of Acidobacteriaceae bacterium. Lineage (GTDB taxonomy): Bacteria > Acidobacteriota > Terriglobia > Terriglobales > Acidobacteriaceae > Telmatobacter. Next base: position 10,893 of record JASHTH010000584.1, read on the forward strand.
ATGCCGCAGGCGATCGGAGCCGGAACCATGAAGATCGTTCTGGCGCGCCTGCTCGACGCCATCGGCTACCGCGGCGTGCTGATCTCGAACACGATCATCATCGGCCTGCTGATCGCGGCCTTCGCCACCATCGGGGAGCACAGCTCGGTCACTTATATTGTCGCCCTGGCCTTCGCCTACGGACTGTTCTCGTCATTGCAGTACACGAGCATGAACACGCTGGCCTACGCCGACACCAGGGAAGCGGAAACGAGCAGCGCCAGCTCCATTGCCAGCACCGTGCAGCAGATGGCCATCAGCTTCGGCGTGGCCATTGCCGGCCTGGTAACAGCGTTTTTCGTGCCCAGCACGCCGGTCTCGCGGCCTGCCGACGCCATCCACGGGCTGCATCGCGCGTTCATCCTCCTCGGCGCGCTGACCGTGATTTCGACCACGGTTTTCGCCATCTTGCGCAAGGGAGACGGCGACGACGTAAGCCGGCGCAGCGGGGCTCAAGCGGGCGAATGAAACAACGCACTCGCGCAGAGGCGCGCTTTCGCTTCAGGGTTGTTATACTTGCGCCACCTGGGCTTTTGCCTGCGCGCCCGCGCCCGTGGAGGCGGCTTTGCAATTCCAATCGTTCGATGCTGCCTATATCGAGAGTTTGTGCGCGGGTGATCCAGCCACGGAAGAGCATTTCGTGGCCTATTTCACAGAGCTGCTTCACCTCAAGCTGCGCTCGCGACTCCAATCCCGCCACGCCGTCGAAGACGTGCGCCAGGAGACCTTCGCCCGCGTGCTGGCGGTTCTGCGCAAAGATGGCGCGCTGCGCCAGCCGGAGAGGCTGGGAGCCTTCGTGAATACGGTTTGCAACAACGTCCTTCTCGAGCACTACCGTTCGTCGTCGCGCAGCCAGTCGATCGACGAGGAAGGCCAGCCGGAGCTTCCCTCCACCGGAATCGACGTGATGGACCACGTAGCCGCGCAGCAACTCAAAGCGAAAGTGCATGAGATCCTCGTGGGACTGCCCGTTCGCGAGCGCGCATTGCTCAAGGCCGTCTTTCTCGATGAACAGGACCGCGACGAGGTTTGCCGCGAATTCGGCGTCGACCGCGAATACCTGAGGGTACTTTTGTACCGCGCCAAGCAGGAGTTCAAGACCGAGTACATGAAGCGGATTGGCGGGCCGGTAGCGAAAAGGACCTGAAACGGCAGAAGCCGCGGAATCACCATCCAATGGACGGACTCGACAGGGACAGAACGATGAAACATAGCGAAGCAATCGAGCAAATGGCGGCAGAGCGGTACCTGCTCGATGAACTGACGCCCGAGCTCCGAGAGGCCTTTGAAGAGCATGCTTTTGAATGCGCGGAGTGCGCCCTCGACCTTCGCGCCGAGGCGGCCTTTATCGACGAGGCCAAACGGCAATTGCCGGCCTTGACGGCGCAGGCCAGCCGATGGGCAGAGACGCGCCGGCCGGCGGAGAAGAAGAACTGGTTTTCGTGGTGGAGTCCGGCGTGGGCGGTGCCGGCCATGGCGGTGCTGGCCGGCGTCGTCGCCTACCAGAACATCGCCACGATTCCGGCTTTGCGCTCGGCGGCCATTGAGCCGCAGGTTTTGCCCTGGAGCCCGGTTCATGTGGAAACCCGCAGCGCAACGCCAAGCGAGGTGGTCGCCGACCGCGCTCACGGGGTTGTGCTGTTGGTCGACCTTCCCCAGCAGGGGACATACGCCTCCTACACCTTTGCGCTCTATGACGCCCAGGGCAACCGCGCCTGGAAGAGCGGAGTGGTCGTGTCGACGCAGGGCGAGTCCGGAGCCGTCTCGCTTTTCCTCCCAGGCAACGAGCTGCGCCAGGGGGCCTACAGCCTGGAAATATCGGGCATCCTGCCCTCCGGCCAGGTTGCCGAACTCGGCCGGCGGGCGCTCGACGTCAGCTTCGGCAATCCCTAGGCAGTAATAAAATTGTGTTCATTTTCAGGGAAAGATGCCATAGTTGCGTCATCGCGTGCTGATCAGTTGAAGAACCCACTCACAGAAGGAGCACGGGAAGCCCAATGGCGAATGGAGCGGTTCAGAGGGAGCATTTTTATCACGCGGAAGCGGAAGTACTCACCGGCGACCTTCATCTGCCGCTCGCCCAGGAGATCAAAAGCCAGGCCTCGGCAAAGCTACCCGAAGCGGGCGGATATCTGTCCCAGCATGAAACGGATTACCGCCTCGAAGGCGTCATCTCGTTTGCCCGCGCGTATACGCAGACCTCGGGGAATCCGGGGCTGAAACCGGGGCATGGGTGGAGCACCCTGGCTACTTCAGTCGTTGAAGGGCTGAATATTCTCGACGTGGTGACGGCAGACCGGGTGGTAGGCCAGATCTTCCTCGAGCATCCGCTGGTGGGTTATGTCCCGGAGATCAGCTTTCTGGGAACCCGGTTCGAGAACCTGCGTATCGCCGGCCATCCGGTGGAGATCGATATCGACCTGAATGCCTTTGGCGCGAAGCCCGAAAAGGACGCGCCCTATACGGCATCGTCCCGATTCATCGACCAGGTGAATCGCCAGCACGGGGAAGTTCGCAAGCACGGCAACCTGCTCGATGAGCTGATTCGGAGGTATACTGGCGTCTCGCCGGATGTGAAGGAACCGGAGACGGTCGAATGCTCACTGGTCAACCAGACAGGAGGTCAGGCGACAGCGGAGAAGAAAGGTTTTCCGGGCAACTGTCACGGCCACGTGATCCACATCCCGCACTTCGGGACCCTTTGCCTGGCCAGCGTACGGTTGGAGCAGTCGGACTATATGGCGGGGACGGGCATCCCGAAGAAGACACTGATTCAGCTCACCATGATCGAGGCCAGGATGGGGTGTCTCGCGGATGGGGAAACATCCCTCGCTTCGACAAAGGGAAACGGGACTACAATGCCCTAGCCGTGCCTGCGCTTTCCAATCCGCTCGGTGTGGCGCAATCGTCAGATCATTCCCACTTCACCGTCAAATCCCAGCGGAAATCGGCGCTTCTTCGCAGGCGCTCGATCGTTCGCATGTTGCTCGCCGCGTCGCTGGCGCTGCTTTTTCTCTACCATCCGCAAGACGCAAAGCCCGTTGATGCACAAGAGACATTCAACCGCGCGGAAGCGCTGTTGCGTCGCGGATTTCCGGTTCTGAGTCAGGAGCTGGCGGCGCGCGGTTACGACCAATCCCAGAACTCCAACTCCGTATGGGCCGCGCGTTTTCAAGCGCTGGAGGCCGAAGCGTTGGAATGGCGCGGGATGTACGAAGAGACCTTGCGCTTGATGGCGGCCCCTGCGCCCGCCGGCGTCTCGGGCGACGAAGAGATTCACAAACTCGTCATCGAGGCGGTTGCTCTCATCCATCTTCAAGATATAGCGGAGGCGAACAAGAAAGTTGCTTCCGCTCAATATCTTTGCTCTTTGAAGGCCACAGGGGAATGCGGTGAGGTGATCCGGGCGCAAGGGCTCCTTGCCATGGAATTGGGTCATTTCTCGGAAGCGCGCGATTTTTTCTTAAAAAGCTTGCGCGTCGCCCGCGAACATTCCGATCGCCAGTTGGAGACGACGGCGCTGTTGAACCTGAGTGCGGCGGCGATTCAGCAGGAACGATACGACGATGCAGTCGATTGGTCGTCCTCTGCATTGAAGGCTGCACAAGATCTCGGCGATGAGAATCTTGCCGAGGCGGCGATGGGGAATGTGGGATGGGCATATCTCGGCCTTGGAGACACCAGCCGCGCATTGGACCTGTTCCTGGATGCGGAGAAGCAAGCTAAGGAAATCGGCAACGTCCGAAACCAACTCAAGTGGATCTCGGCGATAGGAAACACCGCTCTGGGAACAGGCGACTCGGCCCGCGCCTTGCAGTCCTACAGAGACGCGCTGATGCTGGCAAAGCAGATCGACAGCAATGAAGACATCATCAACTCCCTGGAGTATCTCGCCCACGTTTCGATCGATCAGGGAAATCTCGATGACGCGGACTTCTATTTGGCGCAGCTCGTTCCTCGCGTCCAGGCGACCGCCAGCCGCCTGGACGACCTGGACGTCGTTCTGGCCCAGGCGAAGATCGACGCGGCGCGGCACCACGACGAGTGGGCCAAGGGGCTTTTTCGCGGCGTCGAGCATGATCCCGACAGCCAGACCTCCATGCGCATGGGAGCGGAGCACGCGCTGGCGCGGCTCTTCGAAGCAGAGAATAACGCCAAGGATGCGAACACGATGTACCGGACGGCGCTCAAGACCTTCGAGGCGGCTCGCGCGGAACTGAAAGACGAGGACTCGAAGCTGCCGTTCCTGACCAACGCCACGCCCATCTACGACGACTACATTCATTTCCTCGTCCATCGCGGCCAATCGCGCCGGGCGCTGGACGTGGCCGATCAAAGCCGCGCGCGCACGCTGGCGCAGGGTCTGGGCATCGACTCCGACAAGCCGACCTTTACGCCGGCGGCGCTGCGTCCGGAGGAGATTGCCCGAAAGGCAAATGCGACTCTACTTTTCTACTGGATGGGCGCCAGGCAGTCGTATCTGTGGGCCATTACTCCGCGGAGGACTGCGGTCTTTGCCCTGCCGGCGCAAGACACGATCGTGCCGCTGATCGGCCGCTATCGGCGCGCCCTGCTCGGACCCGAGGACCCCGTCGAGGCGGCCAACGAAGATGGGCGCGCGCTTTACAACCTGCTTGTCGCGCCAGCCGCCAGACTGATCGCGCCCGGCGCCCATGTCATGGTGCTGACCGACGGCGCGCTGAGCCAGCTTAACTTCGAGACCCTGCTCGCCCCAGGCCCCGGGCCTATGGGCGCGACGGCAAGGCCCGACGCCGCGGCGCATTATTGGATCGACGATGTAACCCTGATGTCGGCTCCGTCGCTTTCCATGATTGCGGCGGCACGGCCATCGCGCGGCGCAACCGGACGCCTGCTGCTTCTTGGCGATGCCGTTTCGCCCAACCCGGATTACCCGGAGTTGCCGATGGCCTCTGCGGAGATGAGCGCGATCGAACGCCACTTTCCCGCTTTCGCGCGCACGGTGTTTGCGCGTCAGTCGGCCAGTCCGGCGGCGTATCTCAAGAGCGCGCCCGCCCAGTACGCATACATTCATTTCGTCACGCACGGCGTGGCCAGCCGCACCGATCCGCTCGATTCGGCGATCATCCTTTCGCGCAGCGGAAGCGGCGAAGACTCCTTCAAGCTGCATGCCCGCGACATCATCCACCATCCCATTCACGCCAAGCTGGTAACGGTTTCGGCATGCTACGGAAGCGGCGCGCGGTCCTACGCAGGGGAAGGATTGGTAGGGCTTTCGTGGTCGTTCCTGCGCGCCGGCGCGCAGAGCGTGATCGCCGCTCTTTGGGAAGCGAGCGATGAATCGACGCCGCGCTTGATGGATAATCTCTATGAAGGTCTTGAGGACGGAATGGCGCCAGCCGATGCACTGCGCCGAGCCAAGCTCGCGCTGCTTCACTCCCACAGCCGTTTCCGCAAGCCGTTCTTCTGGGGTTCCTTCCAGATTTATACAGCCTAGGTGAAGGACCGCTTGCATTTGTGCCACTGCGGCGCTCCATCCTTGCGGCGTCTTTGTTTTTTGCCGCAAAGGAGGGAGAAGCAGCGCGTTTCGCTCGCAATGCTTCTGCGGCCGCGAGTTCGGCCCTTCCATTCAACGTTGAGCGGAGCCGGAACCTGGGAAGTTCTACGATTTCTTCGCCGGTACTTTCTTCCCTGCTCTTCTGGCTTCCGCAAGTCCGATGGCGATGGCCTGCTTGCGGCTGGTCACCTTCTTTCCGCTGCGGCCGCTTCTTAGGGCAATTCCTGAGTTGCCGTGGCCCCTCGGAATCTGTTTAAGGTCGCCGCTCCCCGACGGTCGCGTCGACTTGAGTGCAGCCGCTTCGGGATACAGCGACTCAGGAATTGCTTTAGCTTACCTTTCTTCATCGCCCGCATTTCGGTCTCGACGTTCTTCCCAGCCGAAGGAGAATACTGGCGATGCGAGGACTTATTCGTAGCGGACCTCTTTGAAGATTTCTTTGTCGGCATAAATGCGCTCCGGCAACTCAGATGGCCGAAGCTTTTTCGCCAGTTGCATTGCCGCAGTGTCGGGAGGGTTAGCGGACACGCGTCAAAGCTGGGCGAGGTAAGCGCGCGTCTTCTTGAGATCCGCGCCGGCCCGCTTTCTACGGAGGAAGCGTCGAAAGATGCCGCGCCGGCATCCTATCTTCCATGAAGCTCAACGGCCGAGTCGCGATCGTTACGGGAGCAGCCACCGGGATCGGCCAGGCCATTGCCGTCGCGATGGCGGAAGAAGGCGCATCGGTGGTGGTCGACTACGTGGGCAACACCGATGGGCCGGCGGAGACGATGAGCCGCATCGGCGCGGCAGGCGGGCGCGCGATCAGCTTCGCGGCGGATGTGGCAAATTCGACCGAAGTTGCCGGTCTGATGAAGAAGACGGTGGAGACATTCGGCGGGCTCGACATTTTCGTGAACAACGCAGGCATC
>JASHTH010000585.1 GCA_030040655.1 Acidobacteriaceae bacterium
AGGGAGGGCGTCATGGTGTGGAGGGTGGTTGAAACTACCTGAAAAAGCTGAAGTTCGGCTTGGGGGCGCCGTGCTTCACCCTTTCCGCTGGCCGAGGCGAGCGGAAAGGGTGGGCTCACGATCTACCGCGCGGCGGCCAGCGACGGCCGCGTGTCCAGACGCCCGTCCGCGTAGCCCTTGGCCATCTCCGAGATGGGGATCGCCTTGTAGTCCGAGCCGTGACCGGCTTGGCCGAACTCCTTCATGCGCTGCGCCACGACTTTCTTCATGGCTTCGCGCGCGGGCTTGAGGTAGTCGCGCGGATCGAACTTCTCGGGGGTCTCGGCGAAGACCTTGCGGATGGCGCCGGTAATGGCGAGGCGGTTGTCGGTATCGACGTTGACCTTGCGCACGCCGTTGCGAATGCCGAGCTGAATCTCCTCGATAGGCACGCCCCACGTCGGTTTCAGCTTGCCGCCGTATTGGTTGACGATGTCCTGCAGATCCTTGGGCACCGACGAGCTGCCGTGCATGACCAGGTGCGTGTGGGGCAGACGCTTGTGAATCGCGATGAGGATGTCCATCTTGAGCACCGAGCCGTCGGGCTTTTTGTTGAATTTGTAGGCGCCGTGGCTGGTGCCAATGGCGATGGCGAGCGCGTCGACGCCGGTGCGCTCGGCGAACTCGACCGCCTGATCCGGATCGGTGACGTGCTCCAGGCCCGAGCCGCCCGCGCCGTGGCCGTCTTCAATGCCGCCCAGCACGCCGATCTCGCCCTCGACGGTGATGCCGCGCGGATGGGCGAACTCGACGACGCGCCGTGTGACCGCGACATTCTCCTCGAAGGTCGTTGGCGTCTTACCGTCCTCCTTGAGCGAGCCGTCCATCATCACGCTGGTGAAGCCGAGCTCGATGGCGCTCTTGCAGGTCTCGAAGCCGTTGCCGTGGTCCTGGTGCATGGCGATGGGAATCTCGGGATAGAGCTCGCTGGCCGCCAGGATGAGGTGAAAGAGGTAGCGGTCCTGCGCGAAGGCGCGCGCGCCGCGGCTGGCCTGGACGATGACCGGCGAGTTGGTTTCTTTCGCCGCCTCCATGATGGCCTGGATCTGTTCCATATCGTTGACGTTGAAGGCGCCGACGCCGTATCCGCCCTTGGCGGCCTCGTCGAGGAGTTGCCGCATGGAGACTAATGGCATAGGAATTCTCCTTTGGGAAGCTCCGGCCGCCGATCATGCAGGTTGCGGGAAAGCTGAGAATCCGCCGTGCGGCAGGAACTGGAATCCTATTCATGGTAGCACCGGCGCGCAAGTGAAAGTGTGCGAAGGGTCACAGGCCGCGGCGGCGCCGTCCGGCGCGGAAACGCGCCCCGGCCGTGCCAATCCGGGAATGGAGGCCTCGCGACTACTCGTAGTGAAGCGCCGCCAGGGGGTCGACCTTCATCGCGCGTCGCGCGGGCAGGTAGCAGGCCGCCAACGCGACCGCCGTGAGCACCAGCGTGACGATGACGAAGGTGGTGGGATCGACCGGCGAGACGCCGTAGAGCACACCGGCCATCAGGCGCGTGACGATGAGTGCGCCTAGCAGCCCGGCTGCCGCGCCGGCGGTCGAGAGGCGCAATCCCTGGCCCAGAACCATGGTGAGAATGGCGCGGCGGTCGGCGCCCAGCGCTAGGCGAACGCCGATCTCGCGCGTCTGCTCGCCGACGACGTAGGAGATGGTACCGTAGATTCCCAGGCCGGCGAGCAAAAGCGCGGTGATGGCGAAAAGGCCGACCATCTGCAGCGAGAATCGCCGCGGCGAGAGCGAGTCAGAGAGCACGCTGTCGAGCGTTTGCGCACCGAAGACGGGCAGTTCCGCATCCACCGACTGCACCTGCGCACGCACCTGGTCCCCGATCGCGGACGAATCGACTTGACCGCGCAGGAACAGGGCGAGGTCCTTGCCGCGGAACTGGTAGATGCTCAAGAAGATCAGCGGAATGCCCGCCTGGGAAGGCGATTCCGTGCGGGCATCGGCGACCACGCCGGCTACGGTGATCCAGTTGGGCCTCCTCCGCAGCTTGAAGCGCTTGCCGACCGGATCTTCATTGGGCCAGAAGGCGCGGGCCATGGCCTCGTTGATCACGGCGACAGCGGGGGTTGTTTCGACGTCCTGATCGGAGAAGACGCGACCGCGTAAGAGCGTTATGCCGAGCAGGTGGAAGTAGCCGGGGGAAACGATTGCGGTCTCGACCAGCGGCGCCTGGCTGGTCTGGGTTTCGTGCCCTTCGCGCATAAAGGGCCACATGTTCAGGTCGTCGCGGCCGTGTCCCAGCGGCAGCGCAGCCAGGTCACCGACGGCGACTTCGTCCACGCCCGGCAATGAAGCATTGCGGCGCAGGATTTCGCGCAGAAGCGTGGCTTCCTGGGTGGCGGTCCGATAGATGTCGGTGCGGGGATCGTTGGGTTCCGGCAGCCAGGTTTGCACCGATAGAACCCGATCGGGACGGAAACCAAGCTGCACCTTGAAAAGTTGCCAGAAACTGCGCAACAGAAGCCCTGCGGCGATCATCAGCACCAGCGAGAGCGCGAACTCCGTGACCACCAGGATGCGCCGCGCGTGGGCGCGGTCGGCGGAACCGGTCGATCCCCTGCCCTCCTGGCGGATCGCTTTCATGACGTCGAGTTCCCCGGTGAGCCGGATGGGAGCCAGGCCGAAGATCGCTCCCGCGGCGATGGAGAGGGCCAGCGCGAAGCCGAGCACGGTCCAGTTCAAGGAAATCCCGTTGAGCCGCGGGAAGCTCTCCGGAATCATGCCCAGCAGCAGGGACTTTATGCAGGCCAGGGTGATGAGGCCGGCAATTCCGCCCAGGATCGACAGCAACAGGCTCTCGGTGAGCAACTGGCGCATGAGCCGACTTCGTGTGGCTCCCATGGCATGCCGCACCGCGATTTCGCGCGAGCGGCTGCTGGCCCGAGCGAGGACCAGGTTCGCGACGTTCACGCAGCCGATGAGCAGCACCAGCCCCACGGCGGCGAAGAGCAGCAGAAGCGACTGCCGCAGATTGCCTACCACGCTCTCGCTGAGCGGAGCCAGGCGAACCGTCCACTCGGTTTGCGCCGGGTAGTCGGCGGGGTACTGCTTCTTGAGCGCAGCGACCAGCGCATCCAGGCGGCTCTGCGCGGAGGCCAGCGTGAGCCCCGGCTTGAGGCGCGCGATGGTGCCGAGCGACAGACGCGATCCGCGCACCGGGTCCGGCGCAGGATCGGCGGCGAATCCAGCTCCCGCCCAAAGATCGGTGCTGCGCTCACCCGGAGTTTGCCCGGGATCGCGAAATCCGGGAGGCATCACTCCGACCACTTGATAGGTGTCATTATCCAGGCGCAGGCTGCGGCCGAGAATATGCGGATCGCCGCCGAATTCGCGCTTCCACAGCCCGTCGGTGATCACGACTTCGAGCGTGAAGCCGGGCGTGCGGTCATTGGGATCGAAGGTGCGGCCGAGCTCGGGCTTGACCCCGAGCAGCGCGAAATAGGTAGGCGATACCGGCTCGAACTGGATGCGCGCGGGCTGGGAGGAGCCGGTGAGATTCACCGACCCTCCACCATTCAGCGAGACATACTGGAAGATCCCCGAGTTTTCGAGATCCCAGAACTCGGGAATGGAGATGCCCACGTCGGATACGGCGATGCCGGGAAGATCGTCCTCGATGCGCACCAGTTGCTGTGCGTCCGGAAAGGGCAGCGGATGGAGCAGGGTCGCGTCGATCACGCTGAAGATCGCGGTCGTTGCGCCGATGCCCAGGGCCATTGTGGCCACGGCGATCAGGGAGAATCCTGGAGACCGCGAAATCGTGCGGCACGCGTAACGCAGATCGTGAACGAGGTCGTCGAGCCACGTCCATCCCCACGCTTCGCGCGCCTGCTGCTCGATGCGCAGCGCATTGCCGAAGTTCCCGCGGCCCTCACGCGCGGCCATCTGGCGGTGAAACTCCATGTCGCCGGCCAACTCGGCGTCGAAGCGTCGCCGCTGAATCAGGTAGCGGATGCGGCGGAACAACTCGCCCATGTTCGGCCTCCTTGCAGATCAGGCTCCCCGCGAATGGGTCCTTGTTCGAGTGGTGGAGATGGCATATTTCAGGCGGTACGAAGGATCTCCTGGATGGCGCGGGTCACGCGGTCGTAGCTCTGCATCTCGGACTCGAGCTGCTTGCGGCCAGCCGCGGTGAGCCGATAAAAGCGCACCTTGCGATTGGTCTCGGAGACGCCCCACTCGGAGGCGACCCATCCCTTGACGAGCATCTTCTGCAGCGTTGGGTAGAGCAGGCCTTCTTCAATGGCGAGCACTTCGCTGGAGAGAACGTGGATGCGCTGGGCAATGGCGTAGCCGTGCAGCGAGCCGGAATGGAGCACGCGCAGAATCAAAAGCGGAAGCGCTCCGGAAGGCGTAACGGGATTAGGCCTGAGTTCCATAGGCATAAATTTATTATGCCTAAACAGGATATGTCAAGGGTCAAGTCCGCCGGGGCTCGCCGGTTCCGGCGAACGCATGCCCGGATTCGCCATGCTTGATCTTGGCTGAGGGATCATTGAAATCCGGCCTGTCAATGACCTGGACTGGCGAACGTGGCGAGCCGTTCTTCCAGCCGGCGCTTCACGCCCGGCCACTCCTCGCGAAGTACGGAATAGTAAACCGTATCGCGTATATAGCCGGTCCATGTGAGGCGATCGCGGCGCAGCACGCCTTCGCGCACGGCGCCGAGCTTGGCCACCGCGGCCTGGCTGCGTTGGTTGCGGGTATCGACCCGGAACTGGACGCGCACAGCGCCGCAAGCGAAGGCATGATCGAGCAGAAGGAGCTTGGCTTCAGGGTTGGCTGGCCCGCCGCGCACCTCGGGTCGCAGAAAGGAGGTTCCAATCTCGATTCCGCCTTGCGCAGCCAGAGACGTGTAATAAGACGACATGCCGACGACCTGACCATCGGAGCGGCGGCGAATCGCATACGCCATGCGCTCATTGAGCGGCGCGCCGCAGGCGGCGGTCCAATAAGCCTCGAAACCGCTGCCCATGGGATTGATGGGCATGATAGCCCAGGTCTGAGGATCGCAATCGATGGCGGCACCAACCTCTTCCTTCAGCTTCGGCTGGAAGGGCTCGAGCGCAACAAAGCGGCCTTCCATTTGTTTGAGAATCAGGTCCATTCTTCCGAAAGTCCCCTTCTTCGGCTTCTCGGGGCACCCCCTTGAATCGGGCTGCGGTTCGACTGACGTCGGTTCGTTGTGAAGAAGAGAAAGCAGTCCGCCCTGTCATCCTCCAAGAAGTCGCATTTGCCGATGCGGCAAGCGCGCCGCGATGCAATCCGGGGCGAACGAATGGGGTTGAATCACGGTCGCGGTTCGGACTGCAGCGGCAGATTCCGGCCAAGAAAATCGAGCACCGCGTCCCGATACCGGCTGGGGTCCGTGCTGAATGTTGTGTCATGCTGCGCGCCGGGAATCACCAGCATCGATTTGCGGTCGCCCGGAATAGCCGCCATTACCTTGCGTTCCTGCTCGGTGGGCACAATCCAATCGCTGCCTCCGGAGATAAACAGGACCGGAACACGGACACGCGCCGCATAAGGAATCACGTTGAGCAGGTCCGATCCGAGGTAAACTCCGGTTCGCGCCCAATATACCAGCGCTATGGCCATGGGCAGGCCGGGAAGGCTGTCGATGCGCGCCGCAGTCTGTAACCACACATTGGAACGGGCGTCTGCAACCACGTGGCGGCTGATGTTCCCGGCAACTGCGGCGCCGCTTGGAAACACCCCGTCTGCGATGACGGCGGCGATCTGCTGCGATTGCGCCGCGGCGAGCACGGCTGCCGCCGCGCCATAGGATACACCGAGCACTACAATCGGTTCGCGCTC
>JASHTH010000586.1 GCA_030040655.1 Acidobacteriaceae bacterium
CCGCCGTCGCTGATCAGGTAAAAACCAAGTTCTCCTTTGGGCGCTTCGATCCGCCCGTACGCTTCGCCTGCCTTGGGCCGAAAGCCGCGGATCTTGGCCTTGGAATCCATGACCGGGCCCGCGGGAATCTCTTTGAGCGCCTGCTCCAGGATCTTGATCGACTCGCGCAGTTCCAGCAGCCGCACCATGAAGCGATCGTAGACATCCCAATGATCGCCCAGGGGCACACGAAACTTGAAGCGATCGTAGATGCCATAGTGGTCCACTTTGCGAATGTCGAAGTTCACGCCGCTGGCGCGCAGCAGCGGGCCGGTGACGCCGGCGTTGATGGCGAGCTCCGGCCGCAGGATACCGATGCCCTGGCAACGCGCCATCAGAATCTCGTTGGTACAAAGAAGATTCTCGAACTCGGCGGCGAATTGCGGCAAGCCGGCTACGACCTTGCGCGTTGCATCGAGCCAGGCCGCGGACGCATCGACGCGGCAGCCGCCGAAGCGCATGTAGTTGCACATCATGCGCGAGCCGGTAAGCGACTCGAAGAGGTCGAGGATTTTTTCGCGCTCGCGGAAGGCGTACATGAGCGGCGTGCCGCTGGCGCCCATCTCCTGAACGAGAAATCCGACCGAGGAGGCGTGGTTCACGACGCGCGTGAGCTCGGCGAGGATGACACGGAGATACTGCGCGCGCTCAGGCACTTCCAGGCCGGCGAGTTTTTCGACCGCCAGCGCGTAGGCCCAGTTGTTGGTGAGAGAACAGATGTAGTCGAGCCGGTCAGTGAACGGCATGGAGGCGAGGTATGCCATGCCTTCGGCGAGTTTCTCGTGGTTGCGATGCAGGTAGCCGAAGACAGGCTTGAGCCGAATGATGCGCTCGCCGTCGAGAGCCACATCCATGCGGAAGACGCCGTGGGTGGAAGGATGGTGCGGGCCCATCGCCACCTCGAGCAGCTCGCCCACGGGTTCGATCGTGGGCGGGCGATTCCAGGCCTCCTCGCGCTCCGGGCCGACATTGGTTTCGACCTTGAGATCGACGCTGCTCATCGTTCCGCTCCTGCCGTTGTCTGCGCGCCTGCGCCAGCGCTTCCTTGCTGGGCTGCGCGATGAGCCTGGGCACGCGCCAGCACTTCGTCGTGAGCCGTCGGCTCGTATTCGAAGTCGTCGGGCTCGACGTAGTCGCGTCGCATGGGGTGGTCCTTGAAGCCATCCCACATCAGAATGCGGCGTAAGTCAGGATGTCCTGTGAAAATAATTCCGAAGAGGTCGAAGATCTCGCGTTCCTGGAGCTCGGCCGAGCGCCAAATGGGGGTCAAGGATGGCAACTCGACCTGATCGGTGCGATTTCCTGTGCGCATGCGTAGAACCACTGGGCCATGCTTTTTGGCCATCGAGTAGAGGTGATAGACGGCTTCGAGATAGCCGGGCTGCACATGCTTGCGCGTCTCCTCGACGGTCTCCTCCACGGGCTGCTCCACGCCATCGACCGTTTTCGTTATGGTGCGCGTGACCTTCACCTTTTCCGTGATCTCCTTGTCGAGCCAATCGACGCCGGTGGCGTTGGAGAGATAGTCGAGCTCGAGTTCGCCGTCGTCGCGGAGGAACTTGGCGACGGCGACGGCGTGCTGCGCATCGAGAAGCAGCGAGTGCTGGCCGGAGGGGCTGCCGTTGGGGACAATCTCCACCTGAGCGCCGGGAACGGCGGCTTGGATGGCGGATTGGATTTCCTCGACGGACTTCAAAGTTCTCGCTCCCTCATCACGAATGGCTTTCAGCCGTCAGCCTTCAGCTCTCAGCTATCAGCTCTTAGCTGTTAGCTTTTAGCGCCTGGCGTCGATTTCGCGATGCCTCTCCAATCCCCTTAGTCCCCCAGTCCCTTCGTCGCAATCATCGAATCGTGATCGGCACAGGCCAGACGCCAGGATTCGACGATGGTTCGAGATCATGCTCTCCGTACTTGGGAACGGGAAATTCTCCTTGCGCCTTTTCGTCAAGATGCGGCGGGCGTTGTTCGCCGGTCAAGCGCTGATCGTCGATCTTCTTCTGCAGGGTAATGAACGCCTGGAGCAGTGCTTCCGGTCGCGGCGGGCAGCCGGGAATGTGCACGTCGACCGGGATGTAGCGGTCGATGCCTTTCAGCACGTTGTAGCCCTGCTTGAACGGCCCTCCGGAGATGGCACAAGCGCCCATGGCGATCACGTACTTGGGTTCGGCCATCTGGTTGTAAAGGCGCACCACCTGCGGCGCCATCTTCTTGGTCACGGTTCCGGAGATGATCATGAGATCGGCTTGGCGCGGGGAGGGGCGAAAGACCTCAGCGCCGAAGCGGGCCATGTCGTAGCGAGCCATGGTCGTGGCGATCATCTCGATGGCGCAGCAGGCGAGGCCAAATTGCATGGGCCAGACCGAGTTTCGCCGGCCCCAGTTGTACAGTTCCTGGAGGGTCGTGACAAGAATCCCCTGCTTGCCGAGCTCGATTTTGAGTTTTTCGTCGACAGCCATAGTCGCTTCGCTCCGCGAACGCTGGCAGCTTACAGCTGACAGCTGACAGTTTCGGTTCGGACTTCCAAGTTCGCTAAAGAACTGCCGGCTGTCAGCTGTCTGCTGCCAGCTAGGTTCACTCCCACGTCAGCACTCCTTTGGCCCAGGCCCAGGCCAGGCCTTCCACCAGCAGCAGTACGAAGATCAGCATGGAAAGGCAGGCTGCGTATCCCAGGCCGGTAAACGCCACCGCGAACGGCAGCAGGAACACCGCTTCCACATCGAAGATGAGAAAAATGATGGCGTAGAGGTAATAGGCGGGACGGAACTGCACCCAGGCATCGCCCTTGGACTCGAGCCCGCACTCGTAGATCGCGTTCTTGGTCGCGTTAGGCTTAGCGGGGGAGAAAACGCGGCCCCAAAGCCAGGCCAGCCCCAGAGGGGTGAGCCCAAAGGCCAGGGCCGCGACAAAGAGAACGGTAAGTGAAACGTAAGGACTTAGCGTCATCGCGGGGAGACAAATCTCTCTGCATTCACGCTACCAGTTTACAACTCCAAACGACGGCGCCGTATGTTGAGAGTTCGCAACTCGATTCCCCTTGCGAACGACCATCCCACTTTGTGGACCGTTCCGAACTCGCCAGGCCGCAGCCGGGCGCTATTCGAAGGATTGCGTGCCACAACCTTGCGAGACCATGCCTCTTGGTCCCGATTTGCAGGCCTCGGTGGCGCGGGCGCGCAGGACCTCCAGCAGCCCATCCCTTGCGGACTTGGGAGCTTCCAGCGTGACGACCTCGGGAACGTTGTTCTCGCCCTTCCAGGTGATGGTGACAAAGTGCCGCCTGGCCCAGGGCATGAACAGCCCGAATGCGATGGCCGGCAACACTCCCATGTGGTATTGGGACTCTTGATGGAATCGGAACGACGTGATGCTCCCATAGGGGATCGAGAAACTGTCTCGTCCCGACTGAACCTGAAGCGCGGACGGAGACGATTTGTCCACGGTTGCCGCTGTCCCTTCCTGGATGGTGTGCACAGTGCCACGCACATAGACAACCTGCTGCGCTCCCTGCGCGACTAGAGATTCGCCGGTGAAAAGCATTGCCGCAACGACGATCGATGCTGTTAGCGATTTCATGGGATTCCCTGCTCCTTTCGTTCGATCTTGAGAGCAAGGTAGCCCGGAGACGCGACGCATAGGCCGCGGATTGTGACACTTCCTGAAGTGCATAGTTCTTGGCCATCCACCTTTCGGTGGAGACGGACGCTTGCGAAGGGCTGTATCGTGGAAGTGTCCCGGCGGCGATTCCCTGGCAGTGGGCTGCCGGGCTACATCGTTTTAGGAAATTCCGTAGCCGAAGCCAACATCGCAAAGCCGGCGTAAAGAGCGGGCGGCAACCTTGAAGCAAGCTGAAACGGGCGCGCTATTTCCTAAAACGGTAAGGCCTTTCCCGGAGATCGCCGAACTGTGATCGCGATTGCGTACAAGAGAGCATGGCGCGGAGCCGTGCTGATTGCGCCATTGGCGTTGCTGGCGCTTACGGCGGGATGGATGGTGTGCGCCGCTACCGATCCGGTAGCGCACTCCGCTTCTGCTGCCGCCTCGCCAGTCCCGGCATCTGCGTCGTCGGCGAAACCCGCTTCTGGGGCCGAGCCCGCCGACATTCCCCTTTATGGCACGCCGGTTCCGATCACGGGCCCGGAAACGCCTTTTCACGAGTCCGTGGCTTCGCGCTACAACTACGCCTTCGGCAAGAACCTGCCGTACTATCCCTCCAATGCAACGGATACGACCGGGCAGTTCCTGAGCCCACGGAGCTTTCCGACGGCGCAATATTGCGGCCATTGCCACCAGGAGGCGTATCACGAGTGGCGCCAGTCGGTGCACTCCAACAGCTTCCGGCCGCAGTGGTACCTCAAAAACGTCAACATGCTCATTGACGAGAAGGGCGTGCAGTATTCGCGCCACTGCGAAGGCTGCCACAATCCCGTCGCGCTGCTGTCGGGCGATTTGTCGCAAGGCATGCCGAAAACGAGGCCGTTCGAAGAGGAAGGCGTCACCTGCTCGACGTGCCACTCGATCATGTCGACCGATACGACCGGAACCGGCAGCTACGTGATGGGAACGCCCGCGGTGCTGGTGGACGAGAATGGCTCGCCGATCACGCGGCCGGTTTCCGACGGCGAGATCCTGGCGCATCTCGACCGCCATTCGAAGGCCGTGATGCGGCCGCTTTATCGCACCGCCGAGTTTTGCGCCGCGTGCCACAAGGCGGCGATTCCGCGCGAGCTGGACGACTACAAGTGGCTGCGCGCCATCTCGCTTTACGACGAGTGGCAGGGCGCCAGCTTCACCAAACAGTCGCCGCTGCCGTTCTATCGCAAGGATTCGGTTTCAACCTGCCAGACCTGCCATATGCCAAGCCAGCCATTGCCGCCGGGCGCCGAAGACAGCGGAGCCAAGGACGGCAAGCTGGCGTCGCATCGCTGGCTGGGCGGCAACTCGCTGGTCCCCGCGTTTTACAAGTTCGACGAGCAGTCCAAAAAGCTGGTCGAATTCCTGCAAAACGGGGTCGACGGCAAGGGAGTGCTGAATGTCGACCTCTTCGCGCTGGAAAAGGATTCAGACGCGTCCACGGCGAGCGAATCGCTGCTGGCCGCTCCGCTGGGGCTGACGAAATTCGATGTGACGCCGGGCCAAACGCTGATCGCCGATGTGGTGATCCAGAACAAGGGCATCGGCCACTCGCTCATTCCCGAGCAGCGCGACTTCTACGAGTGCTGGGTGAATTTTGCCGTCAAGGACGAGCAAGGCAAGGTGCTGGCGCAGAGCGGCTATCTCGAACCTGACGGCAACCTCGACCCTTCGGCGCACTCGTTCACCAACCGGCTGATCAATGTGAAGGGCGGGTTGAACGACCTGCACCAGATCTGGCATAACCGCGTGCTGGCCTACAACAACACCATTCAATCGGGCCGATCGCAACTGGTGCGCTACCGGTTCCGGATGCCGAAGAGCGCTTCCGGCGCGGTGACATTGACGGCCACGGTGAAGTACCGGCGCTTTAACCAGCACTTCATCGACTACATCATGGTCGAGAAGCATTATCCCGAACCGGTGATCGACATGGCGACAGAGAGCCGGACGATCCGCATCGGCGAGAACGACGCAGCCCCGCCGCTGCAGGGCGAAAACCCGGAGTGGATGCGCTGGAACAACTACGGCATCGGGCTGCTCGACGCGCAGCAGTACCAGGCTTCTGTCGACGCCTTCAAAAAGGTCGCAGAGCTGCGGCCCGATTACGCCGATGCGTGGACCAATATGGCCGTGGTCGAGATTCCCTGGGAGCGCTACGACGACGCCAAGGCGCATCTGGCCAAGGCGCTGAGCCTGCTGCCCGGCGATCCGCGCGCGTTGTACTATCGCGCACTGGTGGAGCGCAATGCCGGCGACGTGACCGGCGCCATTACCGATCTGGAAGCCATGTTGGCGAAGTACCCACGCTCGCGCGACGGGCTGCGCGAGCTGGGCTTCAGCTATTACCAGCAGCACGACTACAAGGATGCCGCCGCGATCTACGAGCGGTTGCAGGTAGTCGACCCCGACGATCTGGCCGCGCACTATCAGCTCGCCATCCTCTATCGGCGGCTGGGCGAGAAGGACAAAGCGGCGATCGAGTCGAAAAAGTTCGCCGACCAGAAGGACGATCCCACGGCGTCGGAGTACGCGCTCGAGTTCCTGCGCAACCATCCCGAAGTTGCAGCAGAGAGCGTTGTATGGCACACGCACGATTTGACCGGCGACGCGCCGAAGAAGCCAGCGAAAATCCAGTATCAGTACATTCCGGGGGCGGGAAGGTAGCTTCCGCTCAGGGTACCTGCCGCCGGCAATCCCTCTGCGCCACATTTTCGCGGCCCGTCCCAAATACAAACTTCCTTCCTTTGCAGGTTCCATATTGCGAAAGAACCGGCGCCAAGGTGTGTTTCACATCACAGCACCACCCTCGACCTCGGCAGAGACTTTTTCTAGCGGCTGATTTCCCTTCGGCCGCGGTGCGAGGCAAAGCGAATGAGCGAACAGAAAACGGTCATCCTGGACGGCAACGAAGCGGCTGCGTCGGTTGCATACCGGCTGTCGGAGGTGGTTGCCATCTATCCCATTACGCCTTCATCGCCGATGGCCGAATGGGCCGATCAGTGGCGCGCGGAGGGGAAGAAAAACATCTGGGGCGCGGTGCCGATCGTCGAGGAGTTGCAGAGCGAAGGCGGCGCGGCCGGCGCGCTGCACGGCGCGCTACAGGCAGGCGCGTTTGGAACCACGTTCACGGCCTCGCAGGGATTGCTGCTGATGATCCCGAACATGTACAAGATCGCCGGCGAACTGACGCCGGCGACGATGCACGTGAGCGCGCGCACGGTAGCGACCCATGCCTTGTCGATCTTTGGCGATCACAGCGACGTGATGGCCTGCCGGTCGACCGGATGGGCAATGCTGGCCTCGAATTCGGTGCAGGAGGTCGCGGACCTGGCGTTGGTGGCGCAGATCGCGACGCTGGAGTCGCGGAT
>JASHTH010000587.1 GCA_030040655.1 Acidobacteriaceae bacterium
CGGACCGATCGGCCGGAACCGCCGGCGAACGAACCGGAGCGCAGGCAGACGGATGTGAAGGAACCGCCGGCAAAGCAGCCCAATATGAAGGAGCCTCCGACGAAGGACCCGAACGTGAAGGAGCCGAAGATCCGAGAGCCCGAACCGAAGGAGATCGGAGCATGAGCGGCGCGTGGGCCGCAACGGCCATGATCGCGACAGTCGTGCTCTGCTCGACCGCCGGAGAAGTGCTGACCGCCGCGGCGATGAAATCCATCGGCGATCTGGATGCGATTCGCGCGCGGTCGGGGCTGAAAGGCGCCATTCGCGCTGTCGTCACCTGCCCGCGCTTCTTCGCCGGAATCTTCTTCCTGGCGCTGGCGTTCTTCTCGCTGCTCTTTGCGCTGAATCACCTCAATCTGAGCCTCGTCGCGCCGGCATCGGCATCACTGACGCTGGTGACGAATGCGATTGCAGCGAAGCTGTTCCTGAAAGAGAATGTCGATCGAAGGCGATGGACGGCGGCGGTGCTGGTGTGCGTGGGAGTTTATTTGCTGGCGCACTGAACGGCAGGGATCAGAGATCAGAGTTCGGAAATTAGGGACTTTTCGAAGCCTTCCCGTTGCCAAGCGAATGCTGCGACAAGCGTGAGCACGAATAAAGCGAGCATGGGATAACTCAAAAGCAGATTCCGGTTCGTCAGAACTTGGCGGTGATCGTTTGTAAGGCGGAAGATCTGGCCGGCGAGAAACTCGAGAGGAACCCACGCGAGGGAAGCAAGAAAGCACCAACGCCAGGTATTCGCCACCGCGCTGCGAAGGCGCGACGGCGCGTGCGGCGGTACAGGAGCCGGCGCTTGGTTAGCTCGAAATGCGGCGATGCACGCGATGATCAATAACGAGATCGGACCGAATCCCCCGCCGACAAATAGCAAAAACGTAGATAGCAGGAGAAGAACGACGGGGCTGCGCGTTCTTCGCAGAGACGCTACCGACCAGATGAGTATGAGCATTCCGACGAGCATCGCTGCAACGCCTGTGGCAAGGAAGTTCGGGATGACAGTCATGGCGGGCTCGTGACCGAAGGGAAACGGCAGTTCGCTTGGATAGGAAGCGAGGATTCGAAGGCCAGGCGTTGCGTGATTGCCCTGGAGCGTCTCGAAGTACCCGTGTTCCATGCCGAGAAGGCCGGCGTAGGCTGCATAGACTGCGGCGGTTGTCCTGAGCGCATCGGGGCAACGGGAGTCCGAGCTTCGAACTTTCGGGTCCACAGCCGACATAAGTCAGCTCCCTGTCTTTCTGAAATGGGAGACTCATCATCCTACAACGATTGGATGAAG
Organism: Acidobacteriaceae bacterium; assembly: GCA_030040655.1. Classification (GTDB taxonomy): domain Bacteria; phylum Acidobacteriota; class Terriglobia; order Terriglobales; family Acidobacteriaceae; genus Telmatobacter. The sequence continues at coordinate 1,319 of JASHTH010000587.1, forward strand.
CTCATTGCAGGAACCTCATTAGCCCGCGCGGCTTGAGATCCGGCACGAGGAACTGGCGCGGTTCGCCGAGGCCGGCGCAGAGGGCTTCGGCGGCGAGGTGGCCGCTGCGGGCGGCGCTTTCCATGGTGGAGGGCCAGCCGGTCGCTGTCCAGTCGCCGGCAAGGAAGCAATTCGGCCAAGGAGACTGGGCGACAGGCCGAAATCGATCGATGTTGGGTGGGACGCCAAAAGTCGCGCGGACTTCCTTGACCAACGCAGCTTTTACGAGTTTGGCCGAAGAGACCGCGGGAAAGAACTCGGCGAGCTCCCTCACAGCCAGACCGATCGCCGCATTGCGTTCGAGAGCCGCGAAAGCCCGCGAAGCGCTGACTTCGAGCTCGATGTAACTCCCTTCCTGAGGGCGCCAGGGTTGCAGCTTGCCGCGATTGAAGAGCCAGTGGATCTCGCGGTCGAGCAAGACAGCATGATCGAGTTCGGTGATCTCGCGATCGAACCACAGATGCGCGCTACAGATGGGCCAATGTTCGTGGCGCGCGATTTGCGCGGCAAGCTCGTCAGCGCCCTCGGCCGGCGGCATCTGCGGCAAGAGCTTCTGCATCGCTTCGAAGGACAGCGCTAATATGAGGAAACCCGTGCTCAGCGTGCCCTCGCGCGTAGCAAGCGCCCAGCTCGAGGTCTCCTCGTCCCATTCCACCGATTCGATGTTGTTGTTGAAATGAATGGCCGAGCGGCGTTGCTTGAGAAAGGACTGCACGCCGGCATAGAGATCGGACAACGGAACTGAATTGATGCCCATGCGTCCGGCATAGGCGGAGTTCATAAAGAGCTCGCGAATGACTTTCGCTGCGTAGGGCAGCGCAATGTGCTCAATCTCGGCGTTCAACGCGCTGGCGATCACGAGACGCCAGAAGCGGTCAACGGCGCCCTTCGATTGGCGATGACGGGCGAGCCACTCGGCCAGAGTCTCCGTTGTGTCCTTTGCAATCGGTCGCAGCATGGCGCGAAAGGCGTGCGCCAGCGAGAGCTTGTCTTCGCGCGTGAAGGCATGCGCAGCGAGGAGACGCGGCAGGCCGTGCAACGGGGCAGGTAAGAAAGGCGTCGAACCGAGCCTGGAGCTGCGGCCACCAGGCTCGATCATGGTCATCTCGCTTGTCCAGTAAATCTTGTCGAGACAACCGATGCGTTTGTAGAAACCGACGAGATTGGTGCAGCAACCAAAGAGCACATGCTGGCAGTTATCGATGACTTCGCCGAGGCCTGGATGGAGATACGAACTGGCGCGTCCGCCGAGATAGCTCCGCCGATCGATCAGGTGCACGCGCAGGCCGGCCTCGGCGAGCGCACAGGCCGCGGACATCCCGGCAACGCCGCCGCCAACGATGGCGACGGATGCGGCGGCGAGATGGCGTTCGGATGCGATCGAGGAACTCCTTCTTGATAGCAAGTTAGCGGGACCAGCGAGTTAGAAAGTTAGCTTGGCTTCCACCCTTGCGTCTGTCGCTGACGCGACCGACCGAAGATGAGGTGCCGGCAAGTTAGAGAAAGCGGTCCCACCCTTTCGCCAAAACCAGGCGAAAAGGGCGGGGCAACCCGGCCATTGGTGCGGGTCAGGTTTTGGGAGCATCCGGCTCTTCTGTTGGGGTTGAGGGGACATCCACCTGATCACGCCCGAAAAAGAGCAACAAAGAATCTCCTGAATGACTGCATCCGCATGGCCCCTTTCGGGACGATCACGCTGTCCCAAGTAACAAGAACCCAATCATACGGTCAGCTTTATCCACGCCATGCGCACCAGCCCTGCGCAAAGGATTGCGACTTTCTGCGCCATGGGCACGGCAGCGCGACGCGTGAACACATCGTAATCGGCGCGGCGAATCCGCCGGAGCAACGCATGGTAAATCGAAACCAGCACCCACAGCGCGGGCCGGCTATCGCGGTCGATCGAGGGCAGTAACTTGCGCGCCGATCGATAGTAATCCTCGGCTCTCTCCGCAACTTGGGCAAGCACGGCCCGCTCATTTGCCCTCGGCGGCGCTCCCGGCGCGCGACTCAGCAGCGAATCCACCGTCACGCCCTCCGCGGCTAACTGGTCGAGCGGCAGATAAACGCGATTGCGAGCGGCGTCTTCGGCCACGTCGCGCAGAATATT
>JASHTH010000588.1 GCA_030040655.1 Acidobacteriaceae bacterium
CGAGACCGCCAGGCGCCGGTTGGGCGGTAGCGCTCGGCGAGATGGCCGCCAGCATGAAGGACAGGACCAGCAGAATCGCATGCGTTTTATTTTCCGGATTCTTCAACCACCCGGATCTCGAGCACGGATAAAGAGTCTCAATCCGCCGCATATGCCACCTCGACTTGTTCCTCCGCATCTCGCAAACTGCGCTCGAACTCTGCCAGCCGTGCTTCGATGTCCAGTTCCTTTCCTTTGCGCTCAATAATGTCTTCTCGATAACGGCGAAGGAAATAATCAATGGTTTCAACGCGGATCCGGATCGATCCGGTCGGCTTATTCTCATCGAGATCCTTGAAAGAGAAATAGGGAGTTCCGGACTCTTCGATGATGCCCTCGATGACGCCGTAGATCGGCGCGTCGTGACCGCACTTGAAGCTCGACACTTCGAGCGCAACCAGGTTCGGATGGCGTGCGGTAAATTTCGCGGCCCAGACCTTGTGGTTGGTGCTGGTGGAATAGCGATTCTTCCACACGTCGCTGATGTCGAGTGGGTGTGTGATGATTCCGGCGCGCACTTCGTCGCCGAATAGGCGTTCGAGTAAGTCCTCGTCGAGGGGCAGCGTGCTCTGGGAGAAGACCGGGTAACCGAGCTTCTGGAACTCCTCCATGATTTCATGATTCAAGCCGGGATCATGGTGATACACGCGGCCGAGCATCACGATGCCGATGCGGTCTTCCCGTTCGAGCTGATCGAGGGTTTCGCGCGCCTGGAGGCGAATTTCAGTTTCGTACTGATCGAGTGCTTCGAACCCGACGGCGATCGCGCGGTCGTTTTCCTCGCGCGAGAGGCCGAGGAGCGGCGACCATGCTTTGTACATCTGATCTGCGCAGATCTTGCGGTCCTGAAGGTTGAGGAGTGGATCGAGATACTTGATCCCATTCTCCGTGAATAAGTCGCTTTCTTTAGTGAACGCGGCTTTGACGGCATTCGGAGTGGCCGTGACCGTCGGGCAGGCATTGGAGCCGGTAAGGTTCACGAGCGGCGTGTGCAGGATGTCGTACATGGGAAACCAGATGGCGTGAAGAGGCTTCTTGCTGTGCTTGACTGCCAGCAAATTGTAAACGTGGGCGATGCCGATCTTCGATGGATAGCAGGGATCGACTGCGCCGCGGCTGGCGCCGGCGCGATACAAGTCCGGGGTCGTGTAATCGGAGTAGACAATGTTCTCAGCTTGGATGCCGAGGCTGGCGAAATAGGCATTGAAGAGGGGTGCATAGGTGTATGTGTTGAGCAGTCGTGGAATACCGATGCGCAGCTCTTTGCGCTGCTCCATGAGCGTGGCACGCTCCTTGACCGACTTGGAAACAAACAGCCCTTTGGTGCCGGGAATCGGATCGGCGACTTGAGGAATCTCACGGTGGCGAAAGACTTCGCGCGCCGCGATATCGACGAAGTTCGGATTCGCGGCTTTAATCTTGTCGATATCGGCCTTAATTCCTTTCATGTCGTTGAGATCTTCGACCGTGCCTTTTTCGCATGTGGCAATGATCAGGCGCTGTTCACCAACGCGCAGAGGCACCTTGGTTTTGCGCGGCTGGAATTCGCCTTTCGGCTTGGGGGCTTCGACCGGCTTTTTTGCGCCGGGAGCCGCAACGATCTGCACCAGGGGCTCCGCCTTGGCCCGGAACGATGTGTTCTTCGATGAGCTGCAGTCGCATCCGCCGCCGTGATCGTGAGCGTGACCTGTGCTGCATGATGATCCATGCTGCGCGGCCGGCAGATTCGCCTGGATCTGCTCGAGGCTGGGCAGGTTCGTGACGACCGCTGCGACTTCTTCGGCCGTCGCCGCGCGATCTTGTCTTACTGGCTCTGTATGCGGCGCCTCTGTCGCGGCTGCCCCTCCGCTGACATCCACATCGATGAAGGTTCGCAGGCAGTTGTTCTTGCAGAAGTAGCAGCGGGTATCTTCGTTGCGTGTGGTGCGATAGCGAATGCTGCGCACCGCTTCAAGGCCGATGAACGTCGTGGATTTCCCCTTTCGCCACAGTCGCAGCGCTTCCTGTGCAGCACCGATAGCGCCCGATTCGCCACAATGCTCGTGCACGATGATCTCAGGTTCCTTGCCGTTGGCGCGAAAACTCGAGCGAATGAAGTCAACCTCCGCCTTGACCACGGCGAGATTGTTCTGCGTCCCGCCCTGAAGGACAAATCGCGTGCCGAGTGTGGCGAGATTGGGGATGCTGGCGACGTAGAGGAAGACGTTCTTGGGAAGAACGTCGGCCAGTCCGGCAAGAATCTCCTCCGATCTCCAGCCCTGGCGCTGAAAATTGACAATGTCCGACTGCATGAAGACCGCGCAACCGTAACCGAACGACGGCATCGACTTTGCAGAGAAAGCAATGTCGGCGAAGTCCTCCACCTTCATGCCGAAGCCTTCGGCCGTCGATTGCAGAAAGTATCCATTGCCGGCCGAGCACTGCGTGTTTAGCTTGAAATCCTTCACGCGGCCGTCTCTGAGAACGATGAGCTTGATGTCCTGGCCGCCGACATCCACAATCACATGAGGGTCCTGGTAAAACTTCAGTGCGGACTCCGTATGTGCGACGGTTTCGACCAGGGCAACGTCGGCCTTAAGTACGTCCCTCAAAATGTCCTTGGCGTAGCCGGTGGTGCCTACGCCGAGCACGTCGAGAGTAGCGCCGCGACCTTCAACTTGTTCGCGCAGCTTGTCGAACATCTCGATCGTGTCCTGGATCGGATTGCCATTCGAGAGCTGATAGGATTTGCAGAGGATTTCGCCGCTCTTGCCCAGCAGCACAGCTTTTGTGGACGTGGACCCTCCATCCACGCCCACAAATCCGGATACCACCTCGCCGGAACGAAACTCTAC
>JASHTH010000589.1 GCA_030040655.1 Acidobacteriaceae bacterium
CGGCTCGAGATGGACGAGATACTCAATGGCGGCCAACGCCAGGGATGTCGACGTATAGACCATCGGCACGCCGCGTGAGTTCCAGCGGCCGCCAAAGCGGTGCGCGCCTTCGCCGGAGAACGCGACGGCCGCATGGATTTCGCGGCAGATTCGCCAGACACGCATCAGCTATATACGCCGTAGGCGATGCGGCCCAGAACGTCTTCCACTTCGCGGACCCCGGGATCGGTGTCGAGCTGGTCGAGCGGGCGGTTGCCGCGCAGGGCGCGATTCGGCGTCTTGAGCCACTGTGCGGCCTTGTCTTCGCTGCCCAGCGTGTCGATAGCCGTGGCGTAGACCTGGGCCAGCCGCACGGTGCGGTCGGACTCAGCTGCGGTCAATCGCGCATGACGCGCCAGCCGTCGCGTCAGCGTGCGCTGCGGAATCCCGATCTTCGCGGAGATTTCGGCCTGGCGCAGGTCAAGCCGCTTGGCAAGCTGCGAGAGCGATTCGGCCGGCAGCCCTTCGCGGACGAGATCGGCCATCGCACCGCTTGACGTGATCGCGCGGCCAAGAACTGTTTTACCGCCAAGAACGTCGGGGAGTGTGTGAGCCGCCACGATCGAGCCTCCTAGGAGATTATACGCCATTTGGCGCTTCCAGGGTGGCCAAACTGGACAACATGTTAGAGCCTACTGCGCCTTCTCGCCTCTTCATCGTGTTCGCGGAGGCCTGCGGGGCTCAGCTTGCCTCGCTTCCACAATTCATCTATTTCACCGTAGGGCACGATGAATTGAACTCCGCTGTTCTGATCCGTGATGTAATACGTTGCGGCCCCATTGTTTCCAGATCCCTTCGTCACGGCGAACCCTTGATCTTCCAGAACCTCGATTGGCCCCATTACGCCTCCATGTGTATCCCGACCGGAATCTACTCCGATCCGATCATGCTTAGCCGCGTCCCTTCGGCGCCTTCAGCTCTTCGAGAATCTGAGTTGCGGCGTACTTTAGAGCGTTGCGAACAAGGAATTCCTCGAATGTCGCCGTGTCGTGGACTTGGCGCGCCAAGTCCAGGCTTGATAAGCACCGAATTCCAAGTACACCCCTGTCTGGGTCGTACCCACCGGCGCCCAGGCAACACGACCAAATCTCAGTCCCATATCGACGGAGTAACCTCTCAGTCGTTTTGCGGTCGGCTATATTGCGTAGTTCGGAGGCTGAATTGTCGAACGGATCGTAGGGTCTAATGAGATCGACCTTCGTCACTTCCGTGGCCAACTCGCTTAGCTCTGTTTCGGAGAACGAGTCCCTCACCCAATCCCAGAAATTTGCGTTTCTCCGAAAACTACCCCATTGCACGATCGAGTCAATCATCTGGCTTCCAGCCTTGCGGATGACGTTGCTTGCAATTCTAGGCGATCACCGCAATCTTGGCGCGTTTGCCGAGGCGCACGGTAATGCGGGCCGGGAGTAAGGTCAAGTCTACGACGATGCTCGTGCCCGTTTCGCCGTTGAGCTTGACGGTGCCCTCGGCAACATACCCGTGTGGTCGCGCCGATCTATGTGGTCAAAATCACAACTTTAGTCTTGTGCCTGATGCGAATCCTCAGAACTGGGTCCCTCCGTCGAGGCGCGTCGGGATTGCTTGTCGCGTAATCGCTCTCCTTCAGAGGCCTCGTAGGTTTGGTCCAAACTTCGTCGTTGATTTGGACGGCGCGCTCTTTCAACTTGCGCTGAGCCTCTGAATTTGAGCTCGTGAGTCCGGCGGCGGTAAGCAGGTTCGCCACTTTCAGGCCCGCCGCACCGGCAGTGAAGTCGGCTAGATTCAAGTGCATTTCCTGAGCATGGGTGGAAAACTCTCGCTCTTGAACCGTCCTTGTCCAATCCCACTCCGCATGTTGTGCCGCGTCGTCGCCATGGAAATCAGTAACGATCATCCTCGCCAACTGTTTTTTAACGTCTATCGCCCGAATTATGCCGAAGCCGACCTGAGTTCCCAGCGATTCGATTTCACTCTTCTTCAGGTCCGTCAAGAGCTCAAAATACTGCCACATCAATCTATCGCTGATTGACATAAGCTTTTGGTACATCTTGATCGGCGGCTCGTCGATCCCGATTGCATTATCGAGAGACTTGGACATCTTCTGAACCCCATTTGTACCTTCGAGGATCGGCGTCATAAGCACGATCTGCGGTTTCTGGCCGTAGTGGCGCTGCAGCTCGCGCCCGCAGAGAAGGTTGAACTTCTGGTCGGTCCCGCCGAGCTCGACATCGCACTCAAGGGCGACGGAGTCGTAGCCCTGCATCACCGGGTAGAGCAGCTCGTGCAGGCTGATGGGCTGCTCGGCCTGGAAGCGCTGGTGGAATTCGTCGCGCTCCAGCATCTGCGAGACGGTGAAGTGCGAAGTGAGGCGGACGGTGTCTTCATAGCCGAGCTTACCCAGCCACTCGGAGTTGTAGCGGACCTCGGTTGCCTGCTCGTCGAGAATGCGAAAGACCTGCTGTTTGTAGGTTTCGGCGTTGGCGTCGATCTGCTCGCGGGTGAGCGGCTTGCGCGTCACGTTGCGGCCCGTCGGGTCGCCGATGAGCGAGGTGAAATCGCCCACGAGAAAGATGACGGTATGGCCGAGCTGCTGAAAATGGCGCAGCTTGCGCATGAGCACCGTATGGCCCAGGTGCAGGTCGGGAGCGGTGGGGTCGAAGCCGGCCTTTACGCGCAGCGGCCGGCCGGTTTTGCGGCTCTCTTCCAGGCGCTCGCGCAGGTCGGCCGCGCGGATTATCTCCGCGGCGCCCTTTTCGAGAAGGTCCATCTGCTCGTCGATAGGTGGGAAGATGGTCGTAGTCATGCCGGATTTCAGTATATAAATCCGCTCGCAGGGGCCCTGCGGCGCAGCAGCCGCGCGGGCAAATTGGCGCTATACTGGCTGCCATGTACCGGTTCCGCCGACAGTTCGCT
>JASHTH010000590.1 GCA_030040655.1 Acidobacteriaceae bacterium
CCCCGAGGTCGTCAAGGGGCTACTCGAAGTGGGCGTGGAATCTTACCTGGTGAATCTTGCAACCATGCAGAAGACCCACTTCCTATCAGACGGAACCACGCACATGGTGCCCATGATCCTGGACCCTGGTCCGGTCGCGGCGGAGTTCGACACCGACGCGATTGTTGCGGCACTGAGCGATGCGCAGGCCGATGTGATTCGGTACCCGGAGTTCGTGAAGCGTGTAGTAACGGCGGGGGTCATCGGCTACTGGGCGTTTCTGACCGGCAAGAAGGTAGTCTATCTCGGCCCGAAAGGCGAGCAGTACATCAGAGAGTTCCCCAAGCCAAAGGCGTAATTGGGCGCCGCAACCGACAATTCTGAAAAAAGGGAAGAATCAGATGGAAACAATCTCAGTGACACTTTCAGTTCAAATTGGGTGCCCGGCGGGTGAATCCTATCGCTTCGTCGCCGATCCAGCCACGATGCCCCAGTGGGCCATTCACAACGTGAAGGGAATCCGGCCTCTCCCTAACAACGAGTGGGAAATTGAGACCCCGCGCGGCGCCGGAAAACTGGTTCCACATTACGAGCAGGAGTTCCGAATCCTCGATCACGAATTCATCGATCCCAAGGAAGGATCGTGGTCGGTGTCTGCCCGCATTGTGCCGGCAGGGGCAACAGACTCCGTTTACATGATTACGCTGGTCAAGCCGCCCAGGATGCCGTTGGAGGCCTTCAGGCAAGGCGTGCCGCTTGTCGAAGAGGAACTGCAAGCGATGAGACGTATTCTCGAACGGCGGTGAAGTACATATCCTAGCGGCGAGAGCTTCCGGTTCTCTTCCGGGTCCTTTTCCATAGTTCAGGGTCCACAGGGAGGGGCGTCACCTGCCCGGTTCCGGCGTTATAAAATCCGCCATGGTGCCGGAGCCTGCCGAAACGAAAAATCCTCGCCAACATTGCCAGGGCGCTCGCAGCGAGAGTCTGATTGATGAAAGGCCCCTGTCGTTCCAGCGCCTCGACCGCCGGGCAACTCGGCAGTGGATCTTCGCCGGCAGCCGCATCGGCAATCTCCGGATAGAGCTCGCTAACCGTTCGCAGGCGTTCCGCCTTGCGGCGGTTCCTTCCATTGAGGGGCTGGCCGAGAACGAACTGCCCGCTCGAGGCGTTGTTGCCAGGATCGAGCCAGTATGTGACGTAGCTCGACTTCTTGCACAGGCTTCGATCGATTACACCGCGCGCCGCCCGCGTGTCCACACACCCGATCAGGATTTCCGGGTTGCGGGCATCATTCAACCCAAGCGATGCGTCATCGAAGCACACGGACTGACGGTAACGCCTTGATGGCGGCCAAGCGTGAGGCCAACAGCAAGGGGGTCGGGATGGCACTGAGGAGCGCTTAAGCCATCAAGGGTGCCCTGCAGCAGAAACCCCAGACACCCCATAGCGTTTGGACAGGCGCTGTGATTTGGGGTTATCTGGGGTTGGCCTTGCGGCTAAATGGTTGCGGGGGGCGGATTTGAACCGCCGACCTTTGGGTTATGAGCCCAACGAGCTACCGGGCTGCTCCACCCCGCAGGGTTAGTGTAGCAATTCCCGTCCCGCAGGGTCAATCGGCAAGCGGCGTTCCCTGTCGATCCGGCCAAACGCGGCGCCTTTGAGCCCCTGCGCGCGCTCATGCGCCTCCGCAGCGCCCGCAGCCGCAGGATCCGTAAATATCGCCGTGCGGTCGCCGGCGCGCTCGCCTATCCGGCGTAAAACCCGATCCGTTACACTGCGAGGAACCAGCCCCGGAGGGTTCCCGCTCCATGTCGCTTCTCTATGTGATCGTTCTGGCGGTGATTGTGGCTGCGCTGCTTGCCGTTGCCATCAGCCGCATGGCGAGGGTGAAAACCAAGGCCGATTACCTGGTCGCCGGGCGCTCGCTGCCCGCCGCGGTGCTGGTGCTTACGTTGCTCACCTCGTGGATCGGCGCCGGCTCGCTTTTTGCGGGCGCCGAAAACGCCTACCGCAACGGCTTTGCCGCGCTGTGGCAGCCGGCGGGCGGCTGGGTAGGGCTGCTGCTGGTCTATTTCATCGCTCCAAGGGCGCGCAAGTTCGCGCAGTTCACGTTGCCTGACCTGCTGGAGACGCGCTACAACCAGACGGCGCGCGTGCTGGGGACGATCGCCATCCTCTTTGCCTACGTGGGCATTACCAGTTATCAGTTCAAGGGCGGCGGCGACGTGCTGCACCTGATCTTTCCCGGCACGGTAACCTCGACGCTTGGCACCTACATCATCGCGACCTTCGTGATGTTGACCACGGCGCTGGCCGGCATGTCGTCGGTAGCGTACATGGATGTTGCCATCGGCTCGCTGGTCACCGTGATCTGCATCGTTTCGGTACCCTATCTCTATTTCAAAGCGGGTGGATGGTCGGGGCTGCACGCCGCGCTGCCGCCGGAGTACTTCCAGTGGCTGGGCAACTTCCGCCTCGGTGCGAACGGCGTAGAGCAGCCGGTGGAAGTGGGCGTGATTCGCGCGCTCGAGTACCTGGTGCCGGTGCTGTTGCTCATGCTGGGCAACCAGGTGATGTACCAGAAGTTCTTCTCGGCCAAATCGGAGCGCGACGCGCGCATCTCCGTCGTCGGCTGGACGCTGGGAACCCTGCTCCTGGAGACGCTGATCGTGGCCATCGCCGTCTTCGGCCGAGCGCTTTATCCCACGGGCGAAGTGGCGGCTCATCCCCGCGAGATCATCCCCTACACGGCGCGCCATGCGCTGCCCGCGTTCATGGGTGCCATTCTGCTGGGGGCCGTTTTCGCCAAAGTGATCTCCACGGCGTCCAATTATCTCTTTTCGCCGGCCACCAATCTCATCAACGACGTCTTTGTGCGCTACATTGCGCCGGACGCATCGCACAAGCGCGTGCTGATTGTTTCGCGGCTCACCGTGGTGCTGCTGGGCTGCTGGGCGCTCTACCAGGCGATCTACGCCGAAAGCATTTTGCAGAAGATGCTATGGGCGTACACCATCTACTCGGCCGCGCTCACCCCGGTGGTGCTGGCGGCGTTCTATTCCAAGCGCGTGACGGCGTGGGGTGCCGTGGCCGCCATCGCTACCGGTACCGTGGTCACGCTCGCCTGGGACGCGCCGGCGGTCAAGAATCTTTTTCCGCCCATCCTGGCGCAGCGGGACGCGATCTTTCCGGCGCTGATTGCCGCAGTAGCCGCCATGGTGATCGTAAGCGCCGTTACGCCCAAGCCCGCGCCGGTACAGGTGGAAGAGGTAACAAAGTAGCAATCCGCGCCGGTTTGAAGCGCATTTCCCACGCACCCGAATTGGAAAGGCCCTGGAAAGACCGACTTTTCCCCGTGGATCGGTATCGAGCGGCCTTACACTGTCGGTGGAATCAAACCGGCAGCCATGCCCGTCGCTCAACTGACGCTCGAAGTCCGGATTGAGCATGCCCAGTCTCTCAAGGACCGGCGGCAGGTGGTGCGCTCGCTCAAAGACCAGTTGCGGCAGAGCTTCAACGTCTCCGTGGCGGAGATGGACGAAGCTGTCGGATGGCAGTCGGCGACCATCGCCGTGGTCGCCGTTTCGCGCTCGCGCGAGTATCTGCACGGGCTGGTCGAAGAAGTGGAGCGCGCTGCGCGGCGCATGCTCAACGAGCACGGCGCCGAGTTGGCCGACTCCTTCTGGGAGTACGTGGAGAGTTGAGGGCGGCCGAACGGTGAAGAGGGATTTGCGACATCCGCCCTTGCCGCAAAAACAAGAACGCGGCGAGGATGGGGCAACCACGTGCTTCGAATTCCCCGGATTATTGCGGGACAATTGCATATTTTCCCGACTTGACCCACAGCAGTTCCGTGCCGTCCGTTACGCTGGCCGGATTCTTGACGATGAGCAAGAGCACGGTTTGCGGCGCATAACACCTCAGGTAGACGAGTGACTGCGTGTCCCCTTCGCTGCCGAATGCGGTCTCAAGATTGAACCGCGCCGGCGCATGGTCGATGCGGTAGATGCCGTCCTGCGTCTCCGACGCGATCTCGTGCAAGCCTCCGCCCGAAAACGTCCAATGGCCGTGTGCATCCGCGCCCATCCTGTAGCTCGGATTCGGCTCATTCGCGACCTCCAGGTCGACGGCGACCTGGTAGCCGCTCGCGATCGGCTCCATGGTGCCGGCTTTCACCACCCGATAAAGCACCGTGCACGCGTCAGTCGATCCGGGTCCGTAAATTGCCTTCACGAAGTTCCGCCCGTCGTCGCCGGTGAGCTCGGCGATCTTCTGCTCCTCGGTGGGCGGCGGTGGCGCGGCGGCTGCGGCGGCACAGGCCGCGGGCACGGCAAAGACCGAATCCGGAGGCGCGGCGAAGCTGAAGTCCGTCACCTCGACGATCGTTTTGGGAGCTCCGCTCGGAGGAGTCATCTGCGCTTTGAGAAGAAGGCCGGTCTTGGGATCGATCCACGCTCTGGCCGTTCCGGCATCGCCGGCGGAAACCTCAAGCACATTGGCTGTGATCCCATGAAGCGTCTCCGTGCCGACCTGCTTGGCGTTGCCGCCGGTCATGTCGGACGCGCTGGCGAACGGGTCGCCCCAATCGCCGGAAAACGTGCCGGTCCCGCAGCCGCCGGCAGCATTGCCGGTGGACCACGTGACGCTCGTGTGCCTATCCAGATCGTAAAGAGTCATGGCATGCGCGGCTGTGGGATCGGTGGCCTTGTCCGCGCTGGTTTGCTCGACCAGCACCTTCGATCCGCTTCGCGATGTCTTCATCCATTCGCCGGGCCCGAAGATGGAGTTGATCAGCGTGACGGTGTAGGCCGTCGGCGCGATGGGAGCCTGAGCCGGGAAGCTCAACCGGCAACTGACCGCAAGCGCAACCCAGGCGTAGCCGATCGCGCTAACCCGCACGTTCATTGTCTTTTTCCCCGCAGTTCTGACACCATCGGATTTCTCATCTCCGGCTATAGCTGGAAATGGTAGATTCCCCAGCCACAAAACTCAATGTATCCCAGGGTCCCTGGGCACATGCAGCCGCCGCCGGATTCTCTTCGACAATAACCATTCTGAAATCGAAGCCAACATTCGACCCCCTGAACTGCTGATCATCGGTTGCAGCGCCCGCGTTCGCGTCATATCCTTCGATCCAGGAGCCCCAGATGTCCGACACCGCTGCATTCCCCTACGAAACTCGCCTCAACATCCTGCACCCGGCGCTCGAACTCATCGACGTGCAGGCCCTCGCCGACGCCTGC
>JASHTH010000591.1 GCA_030040655.1 Acidobacteriaceae bacterium
CGGAGTCCAGCGTTCGGCCACAGTGTCCTCAGCGGTCTCGCCATCGCAATCCGGATTGTCGACCGTCCTGACCATCTTCAGCGCATCCCGGTGAGCCTTGTCGGCGGCGAGTCTCGAGTGTGGGTTGTGCCGCGACTTTAGGAGCGAACATCCTGCTCGGCCTCCGCCTAGCCCTCAGCTTCCCAGCGGAGTAGCCAGGGACAGGCCACCGTGCAGAAAGCAGCAAATGTACATTCCCGTGGCGCTCGGTACACCGTCAGTACCGGGACGATTCTTCCTCCAATCTGGAAGCGATCGTTCGCTCCTTTCGATTCAAGCGACCGAAGCGATGCCGCTCGCTTTCATTGGCGGTCAACCTTCCGCCAATGCCGGAAACGCTCCTTGGAGAGACTCCTTGAACCTCCGAAGATCACTGCAGTAGGCCAGTGCTTCGGCCCGCGAGATGTGAACAAGCTCGTTGACCTTGGCACGAACGATCGGCGACCCCGGATCCAATTCCTTCAACTTCAGCGTTTCGATGTGGGGCCAGTCTGTAATAGGATCGAAGACATCCGCAGCCACCAGCAAGTTGGAGAATTCGGCATCCAAAGTGGCGCGTGTGTCAAGGAAGAGAGTGTCTTCGCCGCTTAGGTGGGTCTCGGAGAGCCTTTGAACTGGAGATGCCATGATCACCACCTTTTCGAGAAACATTCTGAACTTGGTGCAAGCAAACACGCCAGCACGAGTTGCGATCTCAAGAATCGGGCAGACCGTCACTCGGAACAGAGTTGGAAGCGATGGAAATTGGCTCAGATAGGCGCGAAGATTTCATTTGGAAGCTCTCACTCTCGATCCGGCGACTGAGATTGGAGTCTGCCGTATGGCTGGCTCTCTCTGTCATGCGGTATGGAGACAAGTATTTGTATGACCGAGACCTCAGACTTTGGGGCGAATTGTGAGCCAATTAGCCCGGAGCTGGAAGATTGCATTGACAATGTGCGGCGGGTTTGCAGCAGGCGGGAGCCCTGCCGTTGGCGGATTTGTGCTTGTGAAGCGCCTTCTCGGGGCTAGCGAATGGGAGATCGCTTTACGCCTTCGCGCGAGTGCGCTCCGGGACCACCAGCACTGCGATAACGATTCCGACATCTACCACTAAGTGAGTCACGATGTATTCCCACGGACGCGGCTGGAGCATGTGCCATTGCAATTGAGAATCGGTAATATGACGTGCAAGGATATCGTGCTGTGTCCGAAGATTCAGCATGGCTAACAAATTAACAACGGCGGAGCCGAAGTAGGCGCCAGCAATTAGGATACGAATCGAGCCTTTTTCAAGGATTTTCCTTCCCGACGTAATCAATGCAAGCGTGGCCGCCGCTATGGCCACATACACAGTCCACAAATTCAAAACGATGCTCTGAACCGCTGTCGCGGCATTAAACCAGTCCTTATCAGGCATTACGTTACTTTGCGGATAAAGGCTCACCATTCAGCCTCCTTAACAATCGAAGTGAGACCGAGTTGAGCTGGGGCCTGTTAGCACTACTGGGCTGGATGGCGTTGCGAGCGAAAACCAGGCCAGAACCGGGGTCCCCGCAGACAGGTCTTCGTCTGCGGGGTGGGGACGAGGCCGAGCCCGAAGGCTTTGGCGGCTCCAAGGTCGAGGGCGAGAACAAAGTATGGCCTGATTTTCGCCGCAACCCGGAGGGACGGGGCCAATTTTCCCGATTTCGTTGTCGCTCGTCGCTAGCAGACACCCGGTATGCGTCACTCCTCGCTCCTAGAACTGAAGAAAAATTGGCTCCCGTCGCCGCCATCCCAATAGTGCTAACAGGCCCTAATCTTTCGAACGAAATGGGAGGAACACACTCCACTGCGAAGAAATCCTGAAGTCACAAATCGAATCACCAATCGAGGGTTGCGAGGGCATTCCAGAGCTTCAATGAGTCCGCAGCAGTTCAATATGGTGCAGACCTTCCATGACGAATTCCATGACGGTTGATCAACGTCGGAATCGGCTGCTCAGAGCTTACGACAACAGCCGGCCCAAAAATGAGCGCCACGCCCCCCTTGCGGCAAAGAACGCCGCAAGGATGGGGCGCGCAAGAGGCACGGATACAGGTGATCGTTGAGCGCGTCACTCCGAATCGGGGCCGGAGCCGGGCGAGATCCTCATGATCTTCGACACCGCATCGGCCGGCATCATTTTGTACTCGACGGGCGGGACGCCGCCGGCCAGGTAGCGGACGAAGTAATCCCAGCGGCGCCGGGTCATGTAGGGATTCGCCGGGCCATAGCCGTGGGCCGCGTTAGGAATCATCAGCAGGTCGAAATCCTTGTTGGCTTTGATCAGCGCGTCGACCACCAGCAGCGTGTTGTCCGGCGGGACATTGTCGTCCATGGTACCGTGCGCCAGCAGCAGGTGGCCATTGAGATTCGCGGCGTAATTCTGGTTGGCCTGCGAGTCATAGTTGCTGGTGCCGTCGGGGTTTTTCACCTCGATGCCGGACCATTTCTCCGCCCAGTCGTCTTCGTAGTCGCGCTCGTCATGGTTGCCGCTTTCGGCGATGCCGACCTTGAAGAAATCGGGGAAGTGAAACATGGCCGAGGCCGTGGC
The DNA here is from genome assembly GCA_030040655.1 of Acidobacteriaceae bacterium. GTDB lineage: Bacteria > Acidobacteriota > Terriglobia > Terriglobales > Acidobacteriaceae > Telmatobacter. The sequence goes on from JASHTH010000591.1 coordinate 2,597, forward strand.
GTTGCCTCCGCCGGAGTGGCCGTAGATGCCGGCGCGGTCGAGATCGATGAATGGATATTGCCGGGCGAGGTCTTTCATTCCCGCCACCTGGTCGGGGATGGTGTCGTCGCCCATATTGCCGTAGTAGGCCTCATGAAATGATTTGGAGCGCCAAGGCGTGCCCGTCCCGTCGATGCAGGCCACGATGAAACCTAACTCAGCCAGCGACTGCATGTCGCCGTGCGCGGCATGGAACTGGCGATCGCCGCAGGAGCCGGTTTGCGGGCCGGGATAGACGTGGTTGACGATGGGGTATTTCTTCGCGGGATCGAAGTGCGAGGGCTTGAACAGGAAGCCATAGAGATCGGTCTTGCCGTCGCGGCCCTTGACCTTGATGGGCACAGGCGGAACCCATCCCGAGGCAACAAGGGCTGAGATGTCCTGGTGCGCCACGTCCATCACGACCTTGCCGGTGCGGTCGCGGACCACGGTGATCTCAGGCTGCGTCACCGTCGAATAAGAATCGACAAAGTAGCGTCCGTCGGGCGACATCTCGATCTTGTGATCGGCATTCTCCGGCGTAAGCAGGCGCTGGTCGCTGCCATCGAATCGCACGCTGTAGAAAAACCGGAAGTAGGGGTCGCGATCCGCCTCCTTGCCCACGCCGACGAAATAAATCGTGCGGTCCTTCCGGTCGACATACAGCACCTGGGCGGCGTTGCCGGGTGAGTGCGTGATCTGGTTCTTGAGCCGGCCCGATGCCAGGTCGTAGAGGTAGAGATTGCCCCAGTTGTCGCGCTCGCTGAACCAGATGACCTCGTTCGAAGCGGGCAAAAAGTGCCAGTTGATCTTGTCGATGCCGCTCTCGAAAAACGTGGGCACGGTCTCGGTCAATCCACCGCGCACATCGCCGTTGGCCGCGTCGGCCACGCGCAGCCACTCCTGCTTGTGATCGCGCGAAGTGGAGACGAACGCGAGATGTGTGCTGTCAGGGCTCCACTCGGCGTCGGCCAGCGTTGTGCCGTGGCACGCGATGTCGTCGCAGAGCGTGGAGCGATGCTGATCGGGGGGCATCTTCAGGCGGACGACTTTGCGCGACTTCACATCGATGATGATGCGCTCGATCATGGTGACATCCTTGTCGCCGACGAGCGGATATTTCCATGCCTCGAGCCTGGGATGCGAGTTGGCGACAGAAACCAGATACATTTCGCCGGTCTTGCGCTGGTCCTGCTGAAATGTGGCGATTTTGGTCGAGTCGGGCGACCAAAGCAGGACCGCCGAGTTCGAGTGTTGCCATCCTGCGTTGTCAGTGGCGTAGCCGAAGTCCTTCACGCCGTCGGTGGTGAGCTGAGTCTCGGCGCCGGTGGCCAGGTCGCGCACCCAGAGATTCCAGTCGCGGATAAAGGCCCCTAGCTTTCTGTCGGGCGAAAGCGATAGCGGCGCTTCTTCGCCAGCCTCTGGCGCGCCGTGCGGAATCCCGTGAGGAGGGCCGGTGCGGCCAATCTTCTTGCAGGCATCGTTGCCCGCGCCGAGGCCGCATTGATAGACAGCCCCTTCGACCGTGAGGGTGAACTCGTGTTGGCCCGAGATCGCGATATCCGAGATGAGCAGATGGCGGCCGTCGGCCTTGATTTCTCCGTTTGAAGCAGCGCCAAGCAACAAAGCAAGCTTGTCCAGATCGAAGGCCGGTCCGCGCGCGCCGGTTGCCGGGTCGACGAGGATGTAGGAGACGCCGTCGTTATCGACAGCACGATACCAGAAGCGCGCATCGTCGGCCCAGTGCGCCTCCACCTGGCCCTTGTAGGCAAGGGGGTTGGCAATGTAGGGCATGAACTTTTCCGCCGCCGCATAGTCGGCGTCGGTGAGCTGCCGCGGACTTTGCGCGGGGGAAGCAGCGCATAGCGCGGCCAGGAGAGCAGGAATCGTCGTCCATCGTGGACAAGGGCGCATTTTTGGGTTCCTCGGCGTACAGCGGATTGCCGCGCCGGAGCCGAACCGGAAGAGGCTCCGTGCGGTTGGAAGTCGGTTTTCCTTGCGGAGTGATTCTATCTTGCGGATCGAAGCGATGGCGGCGCATCAACCGGCAGAATTGCGGTGGGACGGCGGTCTACGCGGAGAGGACAGGCGAGACTTCACACTGCCCCATGCAGCCGTTCCGCCCCTTCTTCCCTTTACAACGAGCCCGATGCAGACACCGGGCCGTCTTGCGATGCCGCGTCTTGCTCAGCGCGGGCCAGCAAGCGCGCCGTGAGCCACTCCTCGTACTCCTCTCTCACGGTCAATCCCGGCTTGCGGTGCGTGGGATTCTCCTTGCCCCGCGCGTCGATCCAGGCTTCGTTATCTTCCGCCGAGGCGACCAGAGAGGGGTAGAATCTGGCAACCTCCTCGGAATATGTCCGCCGCAGTTCGGCCGCGATCGAGTTGTCGCGCCAAAACTCCGGCTCCGTTGCCCGCCGAGGGGAGTGCGCCGCCGGTGGCCAATCAAGGCCTATGCCGGATACGACCGGCTTGTAAGCCGGGTCCGGCGATTCGGTTACGGTGAGCACTTCATGGATCGCCGTGTTGGATCGCGGCCCCGGCCCTGCGAGCCTGGACTGCACGAAACCCGCGGCCGGTTGCGCCGGGGGTTGAACTCCCGGCGCTGCGGGTTGCGTCCCCGCCATCGCCGGTTCGGGAACCGCCCGTTCGGGATTGACCGGTGCAGGCGACGCCGGCTCCGGCTGTGTGGGCTGGCTGAGGGTCCTAGGCCACGCCGCTCTCGCCACCCGATCGGTCCACGCCGCCTTTCTCGACCGCCGGCCCTCCGGCGCCCCTCCGGTCGCCCGAGCTCTGCGCAGGCCAACCGGCAGCGGGTTGCTCTCTTCGTATCCGATGGCGCACGACAGCACCCAAAAGGCGAAGGCCGCCATCGGAAACGGGAACAAACCGAAGAAGTGAAGGGATTGGCGCTCCGCGACGACAACGATCACGAGAACGACGAAGGCAATATGGAGCGGAATGAGGAATTCGATGGGAATCGGTTGCCTGGCTCGATTGTCCCCCAGGAAGACGAGCCAGCCGAGGAAGAGATGGTCACAGACCAGAAAGGCGGTGTAGGCGGCCCAAGTGGGGTCGGAAATGGCGCTTCCGATCAGCCAACCGATTAAGGCGAATACGATAAGGGCTCCAACATCCTTATGCTTTAGTCTATCCAGGGCCGGAATCTCCATAGATCCCCCGCGGCGCAGATTATTGCGCGCCGGACTGGCGTTTTTAATCGTTCAGGGGAGTCTGTTCAGCGTATTACAGATGGGGCGCCGAAGTCTACAGGTTTGAGCATGCGATCCCACCCGCCCGGCCCAACCGTCGCCAACGTCAGATGAGCCGCGGCGAGCACAATTCCGCGCTGCCGGTTCATGGCGGCCTCAATCCTTTCCCCTTCCGTGGGCCCTGCACAGATCTCTTTGACGCCGGCGCCTGCCCGCGTACACTCATCGCGTGCCCAATCCCCTCACGGAGAGAAAGCGTGAAGCGTCTTGCCCTCGCGGCGATCCTTTGCCTGCCCGCCTTGCAACTGGCCCAGCAGCCTGCGCCTGAGATCCGGTTCCACGCCCAGACGGATTTCTTCAAGTTGCCGCCGGATATGTATTTCGGCGAGGCTGCCGGAGTGGCCGTCAACTCCAAGGGGCACGTTTTTGTCTTTTCGCGCGGCAACACCACCGGCCCGGCTTATGGCGCAGCGGCGGCGCAGCTACTCGAGTTCGATTCCGACGGCAACTTTATCCGCGAGATCGGCCACAATCTTTACGCTTGGGCCTTTGCGCACTCCGTCAAGGTCGACAAGCAGGACAATATCTGGGTGGCCGACAAGGGGTCGGACATGGTGCTCAAGTTCAGCCCCGAGGGCCGGGTATCGATGGTCTTCGGGCGCAAGCAGGAAGCTTCCGATGAGGGCACCGGCCCGCTCCGGCATCCGAAACCGCCTCTGCCGCCCATCGACGGCCAGTTTCGCCAGGTCACCGATATGGCCGGGGACGCCGCCGGCAACACGTACATCAGCGACGGCTACATCAACTCACGGATCGCCAAGATCGATAAAGACGGTAATTGGGTGAAGTCGTGGGGCGAGCCGGGGAGCGGCCCAGGCCAGTTCAATGTGCCGCACAGCATCGCCACCGACGACGCGGGCAACGTCTATGTGGCCGATCGCGGCAACGGCCGCATCCAGGTTTTCAATGGAGACGGCAAGTATTTGCGCGAGATCCACATCGACGTGCCTTACGATCACGGCATTCATCCCTGGATGGGCAACATGCCGTCGGAGATTCCGCCCACCGCCGAGGCGCCGGCGCCATTGGGCAAAACCATGAGGAACGGCTCGCCCTGGGCGATCTGCATAACGCCGGGACCGCACCAGCTCATCTATGCGTCGGATGCCTATCCGGGACGGATTTATCAACTCACGCTCGACGGCAAAGTGCTGGGAGTGCTTGGCGCCAGCGGCCACGGACCCGGCCAGTTTGGCTGGATTCACGAGCTGGCCTGCCCGTCGGCGAACGTTCTTTTCGCAGCCGAACTGCTGAACTGGCGGGTGCAGAAGCTGACCTTGGAGCCCGCGCCGTAGTCCTCCGCTCGCTGCGAAGTCAAGCGCGGAGTATCTACAAGGTTTCCGACAGGGGTCAAGGCCGTTGCATCCCATCCTGAACCCGTCTAAGATGCGTCAATTAAGCGAGATGCCGCACACCGCCCCCATTTTGGCTGTTCCCGCGCGCCCTATCGCTCCGCAGTTGCGCGTCGGCAAGCTTTGTGTGGCCATTCAGGGCGGTTCGCCGGGCGAAATGCTGGCGCGCGCCGAAACGGCGCTCGCCGACGCCCGATTCGTCGAGTTCCGGCTGGATACGTTGCCCAAACCTCCGCTTGCCTTTCCCGCGCTCAAAAGGTTCCTTTCCGCGCATCGCGATTTGCCCGCCATCGCCACCTGCCGCCGCAAGCAAAATGGCGGCAACTTCGCCGGATCGTTGAAAGCGGAACTGGAGATCCTTGTCGGCGCGGTACAAGCCGGCTGCCAAGTCGTCGATCTGGAAGTGGAGTCAGCCGAGGAATGCAAGCGGTCGCAACTGGCTCTGTTCCGGCAGACGATCGCATCATCCGCCGCAGCGCTGCTGATCAGCTTTCACGACTTTACGCGCACCAAGGGGCTGGAGCACGCGGCGCAGCGCATCGAACGCTTCGATCCCGATTTTGTCAAAGTCGTCTCCACGGCGCGCTCGCTGGCCGACAA
>JASHTH010000592.1 GCA_030040655.1 Acidobacteriaceae bacterium
GGCGCATGAGGATGTCGACGACCTGGCGAATCTCCATGTCGCGGCCGAGGACCGGATCGATCTTGCCGGCCTTGGCCTTTGCGGTCAGGTTCTCGGTGTACTGATCGAGATGCGGCGTCTTTCCCGAGCCGGCGGGACGGCCGGGGGCGCCGGCTTCGGCCGGCACGCCGGGACCACCCGTCGCCAGCGACGGCGACACCTCTTTCGACTTCTGCGTGACGGTGTAGAAGTCCTTGCGCAGCGCCTCGGGAGGGATGAGTTGAATCTCCTTGCTGATGTCGCGTAGGAGGCGGCCAAGCTCTACGTCGCTGATGAGCGCCAGCAGCGTAAATCCGGTGCGAACCTGCGCCGCGTCGTACTCGATGGTGGCGATGGTCCACGCCTCGGTGAGCATCTTGACAAGCTGCGGGCTGAACGCCGGGCTGCGCGCGTTGCCCGTCTTGAGGCGATCCAGGCTGCGCTGCAGCTCGCCCGTGAAGCGCGACCGGTCGACGCCGTATTGCTTGAGGATAAAGGCGATGTCGTTGTCCGAGCTGTCGATCGCCTTGAGCAGGAAATGCTCGATCTCGATGTCGTAGTGGGTGCGGGCAACGCAAAGGCCGGCCGCGGCCTCCAGTGCGCTGCGGGTAGCGTCATTCACCTTGCCGATCAGGGACTTGAGATTCAGGCTCATGGTCAGTCTCCAGGTACTGCTCGTTCCCTCGGGTTAGGTCAAGCGGTAGGTGGCTTCGTCCGGATCGCGATCGAGGGGGCGGTTCTTGATCCAGCTCACCAGGCCGAGCCGCGAAGCTTCGGCGCCTTCGGCGCCCATCTTCATGCGGGGAACCTCTTCGCGTTCCAGGACCAGCCGGACGACGAAATCGAACTCGCGGTTGGTGTAAAAGCGAAGCCATGCACGCAACTCGGTGCTGGCGCGGGCTCCGGGCAAAAACTCCTGATAGCGCGCGAAGCCCATCGGCCCCAGGCGAATGGTCACGGCGCCATGCTGGTCGTAGGCTTCGTCGCCGACAATGGTGCCCATGCCCAGCTGCTCGCAGAAGGCGCCCGTGTCGCGCAGAAAGGTGAGATTGCCGAAGGGAAGACGGCGCCAGGTTCCGGTGAACTGTTCCACCTCGACCGGAACATCGAAATAGTCCTCCAGAAGCTGCTTGAGCCCCTGCGCCGTAGGCCGCCGCTGCGACAAAAGACCCACGTAGTACATGCAGGCGTCGTCGGCAATGTCCATGCGATGGTGCAGCGGATCGAGGCCCAAGCCCACCAGGTCCATCAGCCGCGAGCTGATCAAGTCGTCGCTGGCGCCGGTGCGCTCATAGGCGATGTAGAAGCGGTACTTCTTCCATCCGCGATAGAACAGGGAGACGATGCGGTGGTTGAAAATATCGAAGAACTCGCCCGGCGAACGGTCCTTGGCGCGCGCGCGTTCCAGCAGAAACTCGGTGTAGGCGTGCGGCAAGGCTCCCACGGCAGAGCTCAGACCCATGAAATTGACGAACAAGTGCGGCTGGCCGTCTTTGCCGCTTTCCAGATCCTGGATTTCGCTGGCAGGAAAGGAGAGCGAGGGCACGGACGAAATCTGCACCACTTCGCTAGACGGCGTCACGAAAAGTCCGACCGGTTTGCGCTCGGGATAGAGCCGCTCCAGCAGGCGCACGGCCTGGAAGAACTGCACGGAGTAGGGCTCTTTCTCCAGCAGCTCGCGCACGGCCGCGAATCTGAGGTCGAATTTCAGATCAGCGGTTTGTACCCCGCCTTCGGTGGCCATTCGCCCAGCGGCTCCTTTCTTTGACTGGTGCGCGCTGCCAGTTGACAGAAACTGTTGATCGAAGTGTAGCAGCCGAGAAAACGATCGAGAACATTGGCGAAAAGATACACGCCTCCGCCCACGAATTGCCTTTCGTCGAACTCGACTTCCACGCGCGTGCCTCGTGCCGGCAGGTTGCCGTAGACCGATTGCATGATGGCGAAATGCGGCCGCGACGAGATTTGCGTGATGCCGCCGATCTGATTTTCGAGATACGACGAGTCGGTGAAGTTGTGCAGGCGCAAAATCTCCTGCAACGAGCTGCAGCCCTCCTCGGTAAGCGAAAGGTAGTTAAGCGAAAGCTGCGAAACCAGCCGCCAGAGTTGTCCCTTGGCGGGCGGAGGATCGTAGCTGGGAGTGGGACGGCGCAGGGCGGTGATCTGGCGGATGACAGGATAATCCTCGGCCGCGAAGTCTCCCTCCTCGAGCCCGAACGGCAGGCGCGAAGGCAGATCGAAATCCGAGCAGGAGCAGCGTACCGTAAGCACTTCCGCGTTGGGTTCGGTCATGACCCCGTCGACATCGACCACGGCCAGGTGCATGGTAGAGGGCTCGCGCTCTCCCACCTCGTTGCGTCGGCGGATGGCGTGCCAGTAGGTGCGGCCGCTTTCCTTGCGGGCCTGGAAGCGGTAGGAGTAAAGCGGCTCGAGAGGAACGCTCTCGCGGCGGGTGGTGTTGGAAGCCAGCACTTCGTCGATGGAATGGACTTCCATCGATTCCTGGCGGCGCGCGTTGGGAATCACGCGGTACTCGTGCTTGGTGTGGGTAATGAGAATCGGCTCGGCTACCTGCGAATAGAGATTGACGACCGGCGTGCAGCCCAGCCGCAAGGTGCGCGCGGAAACGCCGGTTTCCAGGTCCTGGCCGCGCTCGGGGCGGTCGAACCGCGAGCAGAAAAAGAGAATCTCCGCGCTCTCGCCGCAACCCGCCTGCGCAATCGCTCCCAACCCGCTGACTTCGAAGAAGAGGAATTTTTCGGGAAAGGTGAAGTACTCCTGGATCAGCCGGTAGCCGTCGAAGGATCGCCTGGGGAACGGCAAAAGGGACTCATTCTCCTCGAAGCCCATGGCGCGCAGCCGCGCCAGAGGCAGGGAAACCGTCTTGCTGCCGCGCTGCTGCGGGTTGCGCACCAGAATCGAGATGCAGTTACGGCAAAGCAGCTCGTAGAGCGTGTGAACCACATTGGTCTCGCCGGCGAGATGGAAAGCCAAGCGCGCCGGATTGATCTGCGCGAACGAGACGTCGCGCGCGCATTGCAGGCGCAGGCGCAGAACGCCGGAGGACCCCGGCACTCGCACCGGATCGGCAAGCCGCTCGGGCTGGCGCCACTCGCACTCGCTCACCGTGAATGGCCACAGCTCGATGGGGTACGCGGTGCGGAATCGGCAAGGCTGGCCGTCGACCAGGCGCTTGGTGGCGATGGGCGTCCCCCGCGGCATTACTTTTCCCGCCGTCTGCTTGCCCTGCTCCGGATCGACATGACACTCGACGACGGTCATCGACGGGATGGGACGCAGGTAGTGCGGCGCCACCAGGCCGAGCAGCGCCGAGGTCACTTCGGGGAAGTCGTCGTCGACGCGCAGATGAATGCGCGCCGCCAGGAAAGCAAAGGCTTCCAGCAGCCGCTCCACGTGGGGATCGTCGCAGCGGTCGGGCTCGAGCAGCAACCGGCTGGCCACGCGCGGATACTTTTCGGCGAACTTGCCGCCCAGCTGGCGAAGGTAGGCCAGTTCGCGTTCGTAGTATTCGAGCAGCTCTTCGCGCATGGTCACTTCACCTTGTACTCGCCGCTGGCCAGCTCGAGCACGGTGTCGAAAGTGATCTCCTCCGGAGCCGGATCGAGCTTCATGTTTCCTTCGATATGAAAGCGCAGCCGGCGGTCGACGGTGTCGGACTCCCGCAGCGTGACGTGGACGTCGGTCAGGCGCGGCTCGAAGTTGCGCAGGCATTGCTCGATGGCGACGCGAAGCGAGCGATGGTCGGCGGCCGACATCAAGCCAAGCGAGGAGATGTCGGGCAGGCCGTAGTTGATGACCGTGGTTTTGGCCGTCGGATAGTCGGCCAGCTCAGGCATGTGCGGCTGGCGCGTGTTGAGCAGCCACTCGAGATCGCGCCGCAACGCTTCCTTGAAGTAGCGCACCGACTGCGAGCGCGTCGAAGGCCAGTCCTCCACCGTCATCAGGCGGTCGAGCACCGATTGCGTCACCAGCGTTTCTGTGGCGGAGCGCGCCAAACTTGCCTGTTCCTTTCATCTCACCGGGAAACATCCATCGCGGCGATGGGATCGATCCTGCACAGCCGGGAAAAGACGTTCTCGCGCACGCTTTCGTCTCCGTTCTTGCCCAGGCAGCGCAGTAATAGTGCGAACGGGGGCGCGATCATGTCGGAGCCTTCCCATTCCTCAAGCTGGCGCTGATCGATCTCCTTGACCAGCTCTTCGAGAACGGGATAAGCGACCTTGCCTTGTCCGGCGTTGACGCACAACTGAGCCATCTGCAGCCGGCGCTGGAATCGTCCGCGTCCGCTCGCCTGCTGGGCGGCGTCGCGCATGAGCAACTGGATGGCCTGCGGCAACTGCCCACGCGCCATCATGTCGCGGGCCAAATCGAGCACATCGGGCTCGGCGGCCGCTTCCGCTTCTTGACCTCCCCGGAGTGACGAATACGCCGGCTCCGGTTCCGGTTGCGCCGAGACCGGAACCTCGACGATGACCGGCTCGGGGGGCTTGGGGATGACCATCTCCTCGAGCCATTTCTGGGTTTCGGGATTCGCCGTCGGCGTGTCGTCGCTCAACGTCCAGGTCGCGATTTCGGGCAGGTCCTTGATCAGCGATTGCAGCGTAGTGATGACGGTGGCGGCCACACCCGAGTATCCGGACTCGTAGCTCGCTCTCCAGATATAGCGATGGACATCGAGCCAGGAGCGGCCGCAGGGTTCGCCGGCGACGGCAACCGCGGTATTGAGCAACTCGCCCCAATTCGACTCCGCGGCCAGGCGCTTCAGGTTCTGGCGAGTTTCGGTCGCGGGCGGCGCCAGAAAATCGTACGCAGGGTAGCTTCCCTGCTCGCGCATCTCACCCAGACGCAGCGAAGTCTGCAGCAAGTAGGCGACCGGGCTGGCGGGACTGTCGGTTTGGAAGAACCTGGCACAGGCCTGAATGCGGGCGATCGCGTCTTCCTTGTCCACCGGCTCGGCGGAGAGAGTTTTACCGGCCTTCGCCCTGGCTTTGGGCGCGGCTTCCGAGGCTTCCTCTACCTGAGTTTCGGCCTCGGCTTCGGGACCCGGCTCGGGCTCCGCTTCCGCCACCGCTTCGTCCGGCTCGGTCTTGCGCTTTTCGTTGAGAAGCGAGTTGACGACCTGGCCGACCTCCTCAAGCGCCGTGCGCAGCTTGCTGAAGCCGGGTGTGTCGTCGCGATACTTCTCTTCGCAAAAGATCTGCAGCCCCTCCAGGGTCTCCAAGGAGGTGCTGAAGTTCTCCGACATCTGGACATACCAGGACTTGGAGGTGGAATTGAACGATTTGTCGAAATCCTCGCCGGTGACCTTGCCGTCGGCGATCGCCAGGGCGCGCGCCTCGCGTTTGGCGTCGCTGGATTCCGCATCCGCCTCGTAGCCGACGGCGCGCGATTCCTTGTATTGGTAGTAATTCAAGCCGTCGCGGGTAATCGGCGCCAGGCGCAGGATATCCGTGATGCGATTACCGGCCCATTCGATGGGAACGGCGCGCATTCCCACGTCGCCCTCCTCGATGACCGGGTAGAGCGTGTCCCAGAACTGCTCCTGCATGTCACGGAAAAGCTTGAGACAAGGCTGGACCAGACCGATGCCTTCTTTCTTGAGCATCGCCTCGGTCAGCCAGGCCAGGAGCTGGAGATCTTTGCTTTTTGTGGCCAGGGCTTCGCCGGCCAGCTTGATCACCAGGTTCAGATCCGCCTTTTTGGGCGCGGCAAGATTGCCCAGGATCGAGTCCTCGCCTTCGGTCCGCGCTTCCTTGATCTGATCGTAGATGCGCTCGTAGCGCAGACTTGCCCCGGAAGGATTGTCGCCTGGGATCGGATTCAGCAGATCATCACGCAGTGGCACTTTCGGCCCTTTCCTCGGCATGATGGAAGGTGAGCTTGCGCATCTCGAGGAACGGCGCCTCTTCCTCTCCGCGCAGCAGCAGCTTCTGGCCGAGGGGCAGTTGTCCGTGCTTCGGGTCGTCTTGCCATACCGTGGTGCGGCCGAGGCGCACGGCATCGTCGGTATGGGCCCAGGAGAGGGGCGCGATGACCGGAAGCAGAACCTCGCCGAGATCCTGGAGGCGGAAATCGGACGTGGTATGAAGAATAGCGGGCATCCATAGCAGATCGCGCAGCCTTTTGGGCGGCTCGGTTTCTATCGATTCGATGTAGGCGAACGGTATCCAGGTATAAGTGCCGGCGATAAACGCCTCGAGATGGGCCCCGATGCGCGGATCGGCATCGGAAATCTCGCCGAACGTCTCGCCATTCAACTCGCCGGCGGGAACGGGACGAGGCGTCCCCATGGGCAGCGCATCGCGGCCGAACATGTCCTGCCGCTCCCGCTCGGCATGCAGAGCGGCGCGGTAGAGCATCGATCCGGCTGCGGCTTCCTTGCTCGAGTCGGCGAGAATATCGAGATGTTTTTCGGCGCGGCCGTAGTCGCCGGCGAAACAAAGCAGTTCGAAAAGAAAAGTACGGCGCTTGGTGTCGAGCGGCTGCTTCTTCAACTCGTCACCAAGCGCTTCGATCGCCTCTCTGAGACGGCCGGCCCGGTAGAGAGATAGCGCGTCCATAGAAGGGCCGCCTTACGACAATTTGTTGGCCTTCGTTTCGTATTTCACCGCTCCGGTGCTGGTCATCTGGCCCTTCTCGTCCTGGGTGCTGTAGTCTATCTTGATCGAGTTGTAGCTGAACGAGAGGCTGATGGTCGGAATTTCGGAGGACGCCGAGATCTGCAGGCTGGTAACGAAAAGCTCCTCGAAATCGACCGTCAGATAGGGCTTGCCGTCGCCTCCGGCTTTCACCGCGGTAAGCGTACCCGTGGCGATGTGGTCGCCCTTGCAGATCGACTTGAAGAACTTGGGCGTGGACTTGTCGAAATAGGACATGACGGAAATGTCGCTCAAGCTCACCTTGCCTGAGCCCGAGCCGCCGGTGCCTGCCACGGATGAAGCGTTGGTCCCGCCCCAGCTCCAGCTCATCAACTGAATCTCTTTCTTGTGCTTCTCGTCGACTGACTCGCCCTCAATTCCCCCGCTCAACTTCAGAAAATAATCGACAGCCATCGTTTGCTCCTCTCAACCGGCATGCGCCTTGAGCGCCTTGCCGTTTTGGCTTGCGCCGGCTAAATAGTCTTCCCGTTATTTCCGCGCCGATGCAGGCAGGTCGGCCACCAGACGAAGGGACACAGACAGCTCGTCCAGTTGGAAATGGGGCTTCAAATAGGCAACTGCGCGATACGCGCCCGGCTTTCCGGCAACTTCGGAAACCTGGATGACCGCTTCGCGCAGGGGATGGCTGGCTTTCGCCGCCTGCGACGCGTTGTCGTCGTTGACGACGTACTGGCTGATCCACTGGTTGAGGAACTTTTCGCAATCGTTGCGGGTCATGAAGCTGCCGATCTTGTCGCGCATCATCGCCTTCAAGTAATGGGCAAAGCGCGACATGGCCAGGATGTAGGGCAGTTGCGCCGACAGCCGCGCGTTGGCGTTGGCCGCGTCCTTGTCGTAGAGCTTGGGCTTGTTGGCCGTCTGCACGCTGAAAAAGGCCGCATAGTCGGTGCCCTTGCAGTGCACCAGCGGCACCAGCCCCTGGTCGGCCAGCTCTTTTTCGCGACGGTCGGTGATGGCCACTTCCGTGGGGCACTTCAACGCCACATCGCCCTCGTCGGTGCGGAACGTATGCGCCGGGAGCCCTTCGACCAGGCCGCCGCCTTCCACGCCGCGGATCGATGCGCACCAGCCATACTTGGCGAAGGAATTGGTCAGGCGGGCCGCCAAGCCGAAGGCGGCGTTGCCCCACAGGTATTTGGAGTGATCGCTGCCGTCGACCGCTTCTTCGTAGTCGAAGGCCTCGATCTGCTTGGTGTCCTTGCCGTAGGGCAGGCGCATGAGAATGTGCGGAAGCGTCAGCGCCACGTAGCGGGAATCGTCGGACTGGCGGAAGCTCTTCCACTTCGCGTACTCGGTCGAATCGAAAATCTTGGCGATGTCGCGCGGAGCCCCGAGCTGGGTGTAGCTCGACAGGTTGAGCAACTCGGCGTTGGCCGCCGACATGAAAGGCGCATGCGCCGCCGAAGCCACCTGGGAGACGCGCTCCAGCAGTTCAATGTCCTCCGGGCCGCGGCCGAACTCAAAATCGCCGACCAGGGCGGCAAAAGGAGCGCCGCCGAAGATGCCGAACTCCTCTTCGTATACCTTCTTGAAGAGCGCGCTCTGGTCGAACTCCGGCGCGCGCTGCAGGTCCTTGAGCAGTTCGCGCTTCGACACGTTCAGGACCTTGATCTTGAGCATGTCGCTGGTTTCCGACTGATCGAGCAGGTACTTGATGCCGCGCCACGTTCCTTCCAGCTTCTGAAAGGCCGGATAGTGCAGGACTTCGTTCAACTGCAGCGAAATCAGACGGTCGATCTGGGCGATGCGGGCTTGAATCGTGGCCTCGGCATCGCGGGTCAGGGTCATCTGTCCCTGCAGGACCTGGTTGACAAACTCCTTCACCATGTCGCGGCCGCGCTCCAGCGTCGCCGCGTCGCGGGTGAAGCGGCCCTGGGCCACGATCTGGTCGAGCAGACCTTGTTCCGCGGCCTGCGCCGTGGTTTCCGCCGCAACCGCTGCTGCCTGTTCTTGCGGACTCATTCTCCACCTCCGGTCGGGACGCCAAGTTCAGCGCGAAGCTTTTCGCGGGACTCGGTGTTGGATACGGCCTCAAACAGCGCTTCGTCGAGCTTGTCGTTGCCCTGCAGGCTGCCGCGCAGATCCGAAAGCCGCGTGCGCAGATCGAGCAGTTCCTTGAGCGGGCCGACCTGCTTGGCCACGTTCTCGGGCGAAAAGTCGTCGAGGCTTTCGAATTTGAGATTGACTCCGACCTGCCCGGCGTTGGGGTCGTCGCTCAATTTGTTGGGAACCGAGAACGCCAGATGCGGGTTCATTCCCTTGAGCACGGTGTCGAAGTTGTCGGGATTGATCTCGACGAACTTGCGATCCTTGAGGGCGGCCAGCGGCTGCTCCGGCTGCCCGGTCAGATCTCCAAGAACGCCCATGACGAAGGGCAGTTCCTTCATTTCGATCGCGTCGCCGATCTCGACGTCGTAGGTGATGTGCACGCGTGGTGAGCGGACGCGATCAAGCTTGTGCTGGGTACTCTCTCGGGCCATGGCTTTTATCCTCTAGACTTGCGCGCGGCGGGACCACGCGCTTCGCTCCAGATGAGCTAGCTGGGCAACTGGAGCCGTTTCGAAATGACGTTGTCTCAGTTTTCCCCTCGTTCGGGCAGGACTCAATTACCTAAATGTCAGGGGTGGTCTTTGCGTCCATTCCAGAAAGCGAGTTGATTATTGACCGTCCCGTTCACGCTGTCAACCCCCAAAGTTTTCGCTCACCATGACCTTCGACGGGATGGTGCGCCCAGTTGCAGAAACGTTACATTGATTCTTTGCATGGGCTCGATCGGTGCGGATCGAGAGCCGGTGTATACTCAAGCCCCGGACAGGAAAAGTTACGATGCGACAGTTACAGCCGGTGGTGTGGTCAAAAGGCGTCTTCCTCTCTCCCCAGCACCTGCAGGCGCAGGATCGCTTTTTCGAAGACTCTTTGCGCTTTCTCTCCGGGGCCCTGTCGTTCGCCAACTGGGGCTTTTCCACGTTGCAGATCGACCCGGCGGGCTTGAGCGAAGGACGCCTCAGCGTTTCGCAGGCAACGGGCATCTTCCCCGACGGACTGATGCTGGACACTCCCGCCTCCGACGCGCCTCCGGCTTCGCGCACTCTGGACAAGTGCTTTCCCGAAGGGATCAAAAGCTGCGCATTTTATCTCGCCGTGCCGCAAGACCGGCCCGGCGGGATCAACGTGGCGCTGCAACGAGGCGGCGCCAGCACGCGTTTCTACTCGGAACTGCAGATGCTTCGCGACGAGAACAGCTCGGGCGTGGAGAAGCCGGTCTCCCTGGCGCGCAAGAACCTGCAGATCCTGGCCGAGGGCGAGAGCCTCGAAGGCTCGGTGCTGCTGCCCCTGGCCCAGGTGGAGAAGACCGAAGCCGGCGGCTACCGGCTCGACCCGAAGTACGTGCCGCCCACGCTGAACGTGAAAGGCAACGAGATCCTGACCGGCATTTTGCGCGGCGAGATCGAGACCCTGGTGGCGCGCAGCGGTCAGTTGGCCGGCGCGAGAAGGCAGCGTAACCAGTCGCTGGCCGATTTCAGCGCCTCCGACATCGCCAACTTCTGGCTCCTTTACACCATGAACGTCCACCTCCCGGTGCTGCGTCATATGCTCGACGCGAATCAGGTGCACCCCGAGGGGCTCTATCTGCAAATGCTCTCGCTGGCGGGCGCGCTGACGACGTTTTCGCCCAAGATCGAACCCCGCGACCTGCCGCACTACGAACATGAAAAGCTCGGCCAGTGCTTTTTGGCGCTGGATGCGACGATCGCGGAGCTTCTCGAGACCGTCGTGCCGAGCAACTTTGTCGCTTTGCCGCTCAAACTGCTGCGCGGAAACATCTACGCGACGGCCATCGACAAGGATCGCTACTTCGAGAATTCGCGGCCGTATCTGGCCGTCTCGTCGGATCTGAGCGAAGCCGACCTGATCGCGCGCACCCCAGGCCTGACCAAGGCCTGCTCGGCCACGCACATCGAGCAGCTCATCCGGCAGGCGTTGCCCGGACTGAAGCTCACGCATGTTCCGGTGCCGCCGCGAGCCATTCCCGTCAAGCTGCGCTATCAGTACTTCAACATCGAGAAGACCGGACCGGTGTGGGACGCCGTAGTCCGGGCGCGCAACTTCGCCGTCTATGTCCCGGGCGAGATTCCCAATCCGGAGATGGAGTTGATCTTTCTCTTTGCCAATCCGACGTGATGGCGAAGGGACTGAGGGACGAAGGGACTAAGGGACTAAGGGACCGAGGGACTGAGGGACCGAGGGACTTAGGGATCGGGCGAACAAGAGACCAAGCGGTGAAGGTGCGCGTCCTGAGACTTCTGCAGGAGAATCGAACGTAGCTCAGTTGTGCCTTAGCGTAAGGCGCCGCAGTGTTGGTGGCATCGTCGCGGCTTTCCACGCGCATGCCCCGGCACATTTCCAAGAATGCTGAGAGGTCATTCCGTCCGACCCTAGTCCCTCAGTCCCTCAGTCCCTCGTCGTCAATGATGCTTCATCAGCACGAAGATCAGGATGATCAGCAGCGCGATCACCAGAAAACCCATTCCCGCCATCAGCGGAAGCATGTATTTCTGCATTCCGGCGGGCGCGGGAGCCGGTGGCGGCGCTACCGCCGGAGGTTGAGGAAAGGCAAAGCCGGCGGCGGGAAGATGAGGCGCGGCGCCTCCACCACCTGCTTGCGGCAGGTGCGGCATTTGAGGCGCCTGCAGATGAGGCATCGGAGGCGGCTTGAGCGGAGGCGGAGCCCAGGCCGGTGGTGCGCCAGCCGCGGGCGGCGCAGCGCCCACGGGTGCGGCGGCAGTGGGAGCCATCGAAGCCTGCAGATCGCGCAGCGCGGAGCCGGAGATGACTCGCGTGAATTCCCCAGGTCCACTCGCGAGCGGAGCAGGCGGCAGGGGCGGCAGGCTCTGCGGAACCGCAGCCGGCGGAGCGGCGGCGAATGGCTGCGCCGGCAACGGCGCGGCCGGAAATGGCGCAGCGGGCGGTGAGGCGACGGGGGGCGCAACGGCCGGAGTCGGCGCAGGCGGCTGCGTGCCCAGCGTCTGCAAAAGCTGCGTGAACCCACCTGCTGCCGCCGGAGCCGCCGGCGCAAGCGGAGGGGGCGCGGGAGCCGCCGGAGCCGGCGTGGGAGGCGGTGCGGAAAGCGTCTGCAGAAGCTGAGTGAATCCACCCGCCGCTGCGGGAGTCGATGAGGGCATTTGCCCGACCGGCGCCGCCTCGGCCGGCTTCGTTGTCGATTCCTGATTCAAAGCCTGCATCAACTGCGTGAAACCGCCTTTTGCCGCCGGAGAAGATTCCGCCGGCCGCACCGGCGCCTCCGAGAACGGAAAGCCGGATTGGGGCTCGGCGCCGAATGGCTTGAAGGGCTCGGAGGCAGGCGGGGCAGAAGCAGCAGGGCTCGAGAACATCTGCGTGAACGAGCCTGGCTGGCTCGTTCGTGGCGGCTCAGCCGAAGGGGATGGCGCGACCGGCGACGAGCTTCCCGCCTGAAACATCGTGGTGAACTCGCCCGCAGCCGAGGAGGCCGGCGACGACGGCGGCGCAGGCGGCGAGCTCACCGGCGGCTTTTCGCTCAAAGCGCCGAATGTCTGCGTAAAGCTGCCCGGCGCCGGCGGCGCGGCAGGCGCAGGCGGCGGATGTGCTCCCTGGCTGAAGACGCTTGGCGTTCCGGACGGCGGGGGCGTTTTGTCGATCGCAACGTGAACGAAGGCGCTGGCCAGCTCGCGCGACGCGTTCAAGGAAGGCTTGGCGACCTCGCCCGTTGGCTTGCCCGGGGTCTTGAGCGCCTGCAGCATGCGCGTGAAATCGCCGGCAGGCTT
>JASHTH010000593.1 GCA_030040655.1 Acidobacteriaceae bacterium
TGGTGCTGATCCATTAAGAGCCGCTCCTCTCCGACTACTTTGTTGTCCTTCAGGATGAGCCGGCTTACATGCTGTCCGGCGAGGGCTGCAACAAAGAGATTGTTTTGCCACTCAGGAATGAGCTTGCCGTCGTAGAACGTGATGCCGCTGGGCGCGATGGCCGGGTCCCAGTAATAGCGAGGCTGCTCCATGCCCGGAGCGGCGGTTTTTCCGGGCGCGCCCGTCACTTGATCCTGCGATCCGTTCTCGCGCTCCAAGGTACCGTCGATAAGCGTTCCGTCGTAGTTGGTTCCGTAAGCAATCACCGGCCAGCCGTAATTCTTGCCCCGTTCGATCAGGTTGATCTCGTCTCCTCCCTGAGGTCCGTGCTCGCTCTCCCAAACGTCACCTGTTGCTGGATTGATTGCGAGCCCTTGCGGATTGCGGTGCCCATAAGTCCAGATCGTCGCAAGCGGGTGGTTCTCGGCCGTCTGGTCTTTGTCGAACGGATTTCCCGGCGCAGGCGCGCCGTCGGTCGTGATGCACAGGATCTTGCCGAACGGCGCAAACAAAGATTGCGCCAGCCCGCGGGAGGGATAGAAAAACCGTTCTCCCACAGAGACCAACAAGTAGTCATTCTTGGTGAACAACAAACGCGAGCCGTAATGCGCTGGCATCGGGAACGAAGGCTCAACTCGCAGAATGACATTGAGATTGTCGAGGCGGTCTTCATTGGCGCTCAATTGAGCCTTTGCAACCGCAAGACCGTTATCTCCGAATGCAGGCCTGTTTTCGCTTGTCGGCGGAGCGAATCGTGGCTCGACATAGGTGAAGTACAGCGTTCGGTTGGAAACGAAGCTGGGATCGAGCACCACGTCGAGAAGTCCCGCGTCACCCATATAGACAACCTTAGGAAGGCCTTCAACTTTGCTCAGCACAGCGCCAGAAGCAGAATCTAAGACGACCATGCTGCCGGACTTCTGAGTCACTAGAATGTGACCTGTCGGCAAAGAGGCCAAACCCCATGGGTGATCGAGACCGTGCGCAATCACCTTCGTCGAATAATCGGTCTTCGTCTTGACGTAGACTGCGCGGGTCTGCCCGGCAAACGCTGGCTGCTGTCCCTTTCCGTTCGGCTCGCGCGTCTCGAGCACCTGGCCCTCGGGCGGCAGTTGATCGGGCGGACGCGTTCCCAGTACCCGCAAACCTGCGCCGTTGATACGCTGGCCGCTCGCGGCATCCAGGCAGGCAAACATCGCCACCGCTGCCGCAACAATCTGCAATGTCCTTCGAATCGGCATAACGAATCGGCGACCTCACTTCACTCGGAATGCGATGAGAACGTTGTGATCGTCAGTGGTCATGTACATGGTGTTGGTTTTCGCGTCGTAGAGGTTGATGCCGGCGGCGATGTGCTGTGCGCTGGTATCAAGAAGCAATTGGTTCGAGCCGTCTGAATTCACGTAATACGCATAGCCGCCCCAACTCGTCGCGATGAACTCGTGGTCATTGATCATCACCAGCCCGTTGGCGCGTCCATCCATGCCTTTCGAGACCACAGTCTTGTTCTTTGCGGCGTCGAACTTCAGCAGGCCATCCCCGGTGAAAATGTAGAGGTCCGTACCGGAGAACAGCAATCCCGCCGGCATGTTCAGCTGATCGATGTAGGTCGTGACCTCATCGCCCTTGATCGCGTACACCTTGCCGCCGAACATATCGCTTACGTAAACAGTGCCTTGAGAGTCGATGGCGATGTTGTGCAGTAACCGGGCTCCGGCAATAGGAACCCGCTTCACAATCGCAGCTTTGTTCTCATCCACTACGACCACTTGGTCGAGATCAGCCGCATAGAGCAGATTGCCCGCTTGCGCCATTCCTTTCGGCGCATCCAACCCAGTCACCCAACCGGCCTGGATGAGCTTCCCGTCCAGTCCCACCCTGACGATCGAGCCCTTGCCCGCCTTGTCCATCGGGCCGCCGTCAGTGTTGCTTACATAGAGGAACTTTCCTCCCGGCTCCAAGACCGGGCACTCGGGGAATTTAAGCACTGGCTCGGTTTCCCAGATTTTGTCGAGAGAATGCTGCGCCAAAGCTGGCGCGGTTAAGAGCATAGTGAGTGCAATGCCAATCATGTTCCGCATTAAAATCCGCCGGTGGCTGACGGCGAGTTTGCGCCTTTTGTGGGCGGTGTCAGCCTGATCTTGGTCCAAGCATAGGCACACAGCGGCTTTTAGTCATTAGCAGAACACGCCAAATTTGTTGCGGAACGCGCCAAGGGGATGGAATGAGCGTTAACCAGGCCAATCGATCAGATTGATCGGCAGAAGAAGTCCGCATGTGTTTGCGGTCCGGGGTCAACTGTCGCCAACAAGGCAATGCACTCGTCAAGCCCATTTTCCGCCTCTGGGCAGAGGAGGAGGGACGAGCTAAACTGATCAGTCGATAGGTGCTTATCGCAACCGGTAGCAGCAGGAGAGAGAACGAAGCGCACGGCTCTTAACCGACAGGTTGTAGGTTCGATTCCTACCGCGTCCACCATAGAATCAATCACTTACAGCTTCCCATTTTTGAAACTTCGTCAAACTTCGTCAAAACTTTCGTCAAACTTGGTGGAGACGATTGTCTGATTCTCGGGCGTTTGAGCTCCGATTTCGCGTCCGTAACGGCCTTTTAGCCCGAACGTTTCTATCGGAGCTTTCCAGCCGTCGAGAACCGCTGTCGCCCGTGAATCCACGGCCCGCGCCACACTGCCGTCCAGCCGTTGCATGTAGACATCGCCAGTCGTCGTTATGCTGGCGTGCCGAAGTGCGCCCTGCGTGTCCTTCAGTGTGCCGTGATGCTGCATATCGGTCCCGAGCGTCCGTCGCATCACCTGAAAAGTGATCAGCCGATCGGGAATTCCGAGCTTCCGCGAGATGGGGCGAATGCGCCAATTCAAAAAGTTCATCCCGCTTCGAGGAACCGCCTGTCCCTTGCGCTTGCCCTGTCCGAAGGTCGGGAACATCAACCCTTCGGGCGAAGGATCCTTGCACAGCCTTCGCCACGCTTCGATCACCGGCCTTACAGCTTCCGGCACCGCGATGGGAGCCCTGCTGGCTTTGGTCTTAAACTGGCCACTATAAAACTGGCCTTCATAAGCCGTGCCATACGGTACAAGCGCTGCTCCAGTCCAAGACTTCCACTGCAGCCCAAGTACTTCGCTGGTGCGCGGACCGCAGAAGATGGCGATGTACATCAGGCAAAGATCATGCGCATCTTCGATCGCTCCCAGGAGAGCGAGAATCTGCTCTCGCGAAAGGATGGGCTTCTCAACCGAATTGGTTCGCGGCATGATCACGTCTTCCGCCGGGTC
>JASHTH010000076.1 GCA_030040655.1 Acidobacteriaceae bacterium
ATCAGCTTCAGATCGGTTGCCGCGTGTCTCAGACCGTCGCGGAATACATCCCCGCAACTCAGGAACTTGTAATTCACGAAGAATATCTTTCGATTGCGCACCGGGTCGGCTGGCGCGGGAGCAACAGCGGCTCGGGCGAACTCCTGGGGAGAAACCTTGGGCAGCGCGCTCAGTCTGCTCTGACGGCTCAGGTTCACCAGCTCGATCCCGCTTCTGGAGCAGGCGTCGTAGAGCGCCTTATATTCGCGGTCAATCTGCGCGAACGTCGAGCTGAGCGCATGCCTGCCAGTCGCAGCAAAGAAATGATTGTCCGTGAAATCCACACCGATCAGGCCGATCTTTCTCGCTCCGAAATGAATCGCGAGACAAATAGCGAGATAAGGCGAATTCCGCGTGTAGTTGAGAGCCGCGGGGTCGGAAAAGTCGGTGCCGGCAAACCTTCCCAGACGGAAACGAACGATGTGGGGATGATGGATGCCAAGGACCAATTGAGTGAAGATGGCGCTGGCGCGGCTCTCCTCGACGAATCGAAAACGGTCTCCTTGAAACTGCTGCCTGGGATTGAGGACGACCAGGTAGTCCGGCTGGAAGAGGCGGCCGACGTCATTGACTCCAATTGTTATGTATCGTTCCGGCGCAACGATCTCCGATAAGGAGGATCCGCAGCCGCAGACAAGAATGGTTTGGCCCGCGTGATAGCCGCGAAAGTCCCGAAGCTCGCGCGGAAGCTGGCGCGGCTCCCGTTGAGACTCCGATAACTCTGGATAGATCTGGGCAACAGCGCTACTCATGACCTTTCAAATGACCTTCTCGCGCCTTTCTTCCAGGTAACGTTGGGCCCTTTCGGAGTACTTATCCTTGCCGGCGCCTGCCAGTGCCCTTAAGATTCGGGCAGCTTCATCCCCGCGCTGCAATTGATCGAGCGCCACAGCCCGGTAAAACTGCGCCCTCGGATTTTCGGGGTCGCTGAGAAGCACAACTTCAAGCCGGTTCAGCGCTCCTGCTGCGTCGCCTTGGGAAATTGCGAGCACCGCCAGATCGAGTTGGGCTCCGGCATGGCCAGGCTCGATCGCGAGAACCGATTCGAGTTCGCCGATCGCGCCTTCCTGGTCGCCTCGCGTCAAGAGGACCATCGCCAGGTGATAACGAACGGAAACATTCTGCGGCGCGAGCGTCAAGGCGCGGCGAAGTGCATCCGCCGCGGAACCCAGGTCCTGCCGAAGCCAGAGCGCCACGCCTAACTGCTCCCATCCGTACGCCGAATCGGGATCGAGTTGTACTGCACGCCTGAAGATCTCCACGGCTTCCGTCAGGCGCTGTTGTCCGGCGACGGCCAGCCCGAGAGTGAGATAAAACCGTCCCTCATGGGGAGCCGACTCCAGAGCGGTTCGAGCCGCGGCTTCGGCCTCGGTCAGTCGGCCCATCTTCAGCAGCAACCGGCTCAAGTTGTCAAAGGCGAGAAGGTTACCGGAGCTGGTTTCCACGGCGCGGCGAAGCCACTCAACGCCGGCTTCATCGTTGCCCCGCGCCGCCTGCACGATCCCCATGTTCGCCATGGCCATGCTTTTCTGCGGATCGATTTCGAGCGCCCGCTCGTAATGAGCAATGGCCTCATCGAACTGTCCTTCCTGCGCCAGCAGGAAACCGAGATTGTTGTGCGCAGTCGCATTTTCCGGATCCTGGTCGAGCGCCGACAGGTACTCGGCCTTTGCTCCTTTAACGTCGCCCTCCATGTGCCGGCGCGCACCTCGATCGCTGGCATCGCGCGAGCCGGACTTGTGCGAGTCCGCCGCGGTGCTGCCGTTTGGCCGGCTCGCGCCGGTCAGAGAGAAAGTCGTTTCGCCGTGCATCGCTCACCTCCAGTACATCGCTTACATGACCTTGTCCATGAGGCCCTTGAGAACGCTCATCGGATCGATATCGGGAACTTCAAACTGTATGTCACTCAGTGAAACGTTGAAGGGCTTGCCTTCCTCGTAATGAATGGGCAACTTCAATCCAAAACGCAAGCCAGAGCCGTACTCGACGGCAGCCAGCTCCCACCTCTTTTCCCACAGCGTTTTTGAAAACCACCCAACGCCGACTTCTACCAGTACATAGCCGGTTATGTCGAACCTAAGTTTCGGCTCGGCGTAAATTTCGGCACTCGCGTCCAGAACCAAGCCTTTCTTTGGCGTCCAATCGACATCGACTCCGGCGTGAAGCGCACCTTCAACCCCCAGCTTTCCTCCGAGCTCGATCCCGCCCTCGACGTCGGCAAGAGGGATGCCAACGTCGAGCGCCGCGTGCACGTTCATTCTCAACCCGGCGTGCGCCGGGATGTGCAGCGCCGCGTGGCCGTGCACATTGGTTTCATCCTCATGAGCCGGATTGTAAGTAACATCCACCTCCACGTCCTGTAACTGCCCCGGACCGATGCCCGCATTCAGGTCAAGTCCGCCACCGATATTCAAGGATATGCCGGGAAAGATGGGGATGGGGATTCCGATCTTGAAGATATTCTTCTCGACCTTTTTTTCGTCAAAGATGTCGAGCACGCTGGGAAGGCCGATTTTGCCGGTAACTTCCACCTCGCCATCGGGCTTGAACTTGATGCCCGCTGTCGCCTGCAGCCAGGGCGCCAAACGGAGCGAGACGGAGCCGCTTCCATAGACGGTAATCTTATCGGCTTTGCCGGCCGGAGCGTCCCCGGGCTTGCCGCCGTCGTCGACCGGACGGTTGGTGGCGCCGGCAGTGACCGTCCCCTTGAGCATCCCTTTCTCATAACCGGCGGTTACAGTGGCGTCGAAGACGCCGTCGTCATATGTGACTAATAGCTTCGAACTAATTCCAGGTATCTTCGGCGTAGCCTCGCCGCTCGCCTTCACAACGTACTTGTCTTCCTTTTTGTTTACTTCCGCATGGATTGAGCCGCCTTCAATCCCAGGTGTGTCTTTCTTGAGTTGCAAATCGCCGGCAATGGTCAGGCCACCTTTTGCGTCATAGTGCATGGAAAGGTCAGCCTGCTCCACGGCAGGAATGTCCGGCACGATTGAACCTTTGGCGTCGATAACCTCCTCGGCAAAAGTGGCTTGGATGTCGGCGGACTTAATTCCACGTACTTTTCCTGTCTTAATTCCTATCCTTCCGCCGCCGCTGAATTTGCTGTCTTTATACTCGACGTGGACGTTTGCGGGATCGAACAACTGCGTGTCGAAGTCGAAGCTGCCGGCGAGCGAGAAACCGCCTTTGGTACTTCCCATGCCTTTCAGATATCCCGCGCCCACCTTTTCCACGGCAAAGTTGACCTGCCCTTCAACCCCCAGTCCTGTTTCAGTAGAGGCCGATATGGTGAGGGAAGAATCTGTGATTGACAGGGGTTTGGGAGCGGTGAGCTCTCCCGTCTTGAATGTCTTGAATATCTTTATTTCATCGCCGCGAAGCTCAAACTCGATTCCGGCATCTTTGATAATGGGAACGTCGGGGAGGATGCGGCCGCTCGCGAAGATGCCTTCCGGCAATATGTCGAATTCGTCGACCTGAATGGGGCTCGCGCCTTTCTTTCTTAACTTCCCGGTCACGCTCCGCACGTCTTCTCGGTTGAGATGCCCTGCGTATCGCGCACCGGGAATTCGCATGACAGGGAATTGAGTCGAGGGATAGGGTTCCCACTTCGGGTTGTCGGGCCCGATGAATAGTTCGACAGTGCCGAGCTTTTCTGACTTCTCCGCGCCTGCGGACGTATCGAAACTGTACGTTGAGAGATTGAAGGGCTTCGGCCACTCTTTGTCCTTGCCGCTGGCGGTTCTCGGTTGCTTGTCCGTCTCATTCCAAAGAAAAGTCCGACCCAGGCCGCCGGCCGCGCTCGAAAAAATGAGCACTCTGCCTTTGCCCCCAATTTCGTCCAAACTGGAAGCTTCTACCGGCCCCAGGTGTTCGCCTTTTTCGATTTGATCTTTCGTCCAGACGTCGGTGGAGCCGACCGAAGGCCCGCCGGCGCCTATCGCAGCTTTAAAGACTAAGTCGTAGTCGCGCTTTATTTGCTCTTTCCCAACGATTGCCGCCTTGGGGTCCGGAGGCTGATCCGACTTAGTTGCCGCAGGGTTCGCTGTCTGCACATATTTATCGACTTTCCTGTCGATGGAATCGGCAATCATTCTTCCTGAGATCTGATTGGCAGAGCTCTCCAGCAGCTCCATGTTGGCGATTTCGTTAGCCCATGTCTCGGCATCCCAGTTGGCGACTTGCAACTCGACAACATGATCTACATCGAAGGTCTTGGTGTCGGGCGTCTTGCTCTTGCCGCCCCAGTAAGGGGTAGTAAGTTGCACGGCAACATCCTTGATCGATCCGATCATGAACGGTTTGCCGCCGGTCCTGGTTGGCACTTTGAAGACATACTCGGTGGTATCAGGCAAACCCTTCTTCACGGGTTGCGTCTTTTCAGCGAGCTGCTTCTCGATCCCGGCCTTATCTATCTTGTCCCTCCACTTGTCTCGCTGATTCGGATTCCCTCGTTTGTAGTCCTTTTTCCGGATCAAGGGCAGATGTGCCGCATAATTCGGCTTAATGGCCTTGAACGCCGGAATGGAAAGTTCGTCGAAAGTGAGGGTCTTGGCGGCAGGATCGAGAAGGCCGGTCTTTGTGTTTCCTGTTGGGCCGCCTCCTTCCCCGGCTGTTTTCGCCGGAGCGGTCGCCGCCGCAGGCTGCGCATCTGCTCTCTGCACCAGCTGCCGGTGCACGCTGCCCGTCTGCTGCACGACGTGCGTGGCTTCGTGGGCCATCAGACGTGTGTCGGATTGCGACTCGCCGCGGCCCAGCCAAATGTCATTCTGGTGGGTGAAGGCGCGCGCGTTCAGCGCGTTCGCAGCCTCATGCGCACGGCTGTCGTTATGAATGCGCACGTCGCTCAGGCCGGTTCCCATGCGCGATTCGAGCGTGCCGCGGGTCGACGGGTTGAGCGGCTCGCCCGGGCCTTTGCCGGCGATGGCGTTGGCAGCGGCGTTCTGCATCGAGAGCGCGTTTGCGGCGCCTCCGCCCGCGCGGCTCGCCTGGACCGGTTCCTCGTTTTCGGGCCCATGGTCTGTCCCGGCGCGCTGCACAGGCAGCGTGCCGGGCACCTCTTCTTTTTTCTTGTCCTCAGGACGATATGATCGCTGAATCGGCGGCGCAGTAGGCCTCTCTTCTTTTTTCTTTTCCTCCGGCTTGGCCTGCTTCTGCACGGGCG
The DNA here is from genome assembly GCA_030040655.1 of Acidobacteriaceae bacterium. Classification (GTDB taxonomy): domain Bacteria; phylum Acidobacteriota; class Terriglobia; order Terriglobales; family Acidobacteriaceae; genus Telmatobacter. The sequence continues at coordinate 5,207 of JASHTH010000076.1, forward strand.
GAGTCGAAGGCTTTTCGTCCTTCTTCTTTTCTTCCGGTTTGGCCTGTTTCTGAACCGGCGCAGACCCGGCCGGCTTTTTGTCTTTCTCCTTGTCCTCCGGCTTGGCCTGCTTCTGCACGGGCGCAGTCGAAGGCTTTTCGTCCTTCTTCTTTTCTTCCGGTTTGGCCTGCTTCTGAACCGGCGCAGATCCGGCCGGCTTTTTGTCTTTCTCCTTGTCCTCCGGCTTGGCCTGCTTCTGCACGGGCGGAGTCGAAGGCTTTTCGTCCTTCTTCTTTTCTTCAGGTTTGGCCTGCTTCTGTACCGGCGCAGGAGCTGAAGGTTTTTCATCCTTCTTTTTTTCATCGGGCTTGGTCTGGCGCTGCAGTTGCGCACCGGCTGCTTTTATGTCCTTCTTCGTATCTTCCGGCTTCACTTCGCGCTGGACGGGCGTGGCAGCACGCTTCTCGTCTTCCCTTTTTCCCGCCGGCTTGGACTCGCGCTGGGCTGTCGCGCCCAGCGCAGCGGGAGCAATGGTCGTGATGCTCCCTGCCGGCACACGTCCGCCGCCGGCCACGTGCGCAGCAACCTGGTCCGCCTGGCGTTCGTAGGCGTCGTTGCTTTCTCCAATCGCGACTTTGCGCTGCACTCCGCCCAACGAAAACGGCGCTGGAGCGGGCGCCCCAAGCCAGGCCGGCGCAGGCGGCGCCGCGGCGGGCACATGCGCTGGCGTACCACCCCTGCCAGACTTTGCAGCCAGTGACCTTTCGCGAGGCTTATGAATTCTCTGTCCCTCAGCCATATTCGTGAGCCGTTGGCCTCGGCGCGGCCGGGCCCTCTGCGTCTTTACGAAATCGCGGAGAGAAACCCGGAGAGGCGCTGCTCCTGGCCGTCTCTGCTTCTCTCTTCTTCTTCGACTGGCACCGCGGCCCCGGCCTTGCGGTATTCGGAGTGAATCGCGCTTCTCAGGTCGCCGGCAGTAATCAACCCGCGCCTCCCCTGCATTGCCAGCAATGCCGCTTGCACCGAGGCGTTGCGAATTTGTCCGCCCGCCATCTCGTGGCGCAGCGCAATCGTCTCCAACTCGCCCGTGGACACGGCATGTTGCGCCGGCAAATGCAGCTGCCACAGCCGCCACCGTTCTTCCGCGTCCGGCAGATGGAACTTTACGATCACGTCGAGGCGCCGGCGGAACGCGCTGTCGATCGCACTGCCGATATTGGTGGTCACAATTACAATGCCCACATAAGTTTCAAGCCGCTGCAACAGGTAGTTGGTTTCAAGGTTCGCGTAGCGGTCGTGCGACGTTTTCACTTCGGTGCGCCGCGTCATCAGCGAGTCACCTTCGTCGAGCAGCAGAATCACGTCGAGGTCTTCCGCGCGGCTCAGCACGCGGCTCAAGTTCTTTTCCGTCTCCCCGATGTATTTGTTCATCAACGCAGCCAGATCCACGCGATAAAGGTCAAAGCCAAGTTCAGCGGCCAGAATCCTCGCTGCCAATGTCTTGCCCGTCCCGCTCGGCCCCTCGAATAAGCTACGCACGCCGCGATTGAGCCCGCCAGGCATGCCGCGGCCCATCAGCGCTGCGAGTTGCTCGCGATGACGGCAGCGCCATTCGAGTTCGCGCAGGGCGCGGTCCGTCGAGGAAGGAACGACAAGATCCGTCCACGTGCCGGCCTCTTCGAGTCTTGTGGCCAGAAACTCCAGGCGCTGGCCCAGATTGCGGGTGGCCCGGCGCACATCCGCCGAAACGATCTTCGCGCGGCCATCCATCGCGGCGTGCGCTGCAGCGACTTTCGCTGCTCGCCGGATATGGCCTCCGCTCAAGGTAAAGCTATTTGCAACCTCCTCGAGATCCTCGGCAGAGTGATCTTTGAGCTCCTGCTGCCAGTAGCGAAGGCGTTGCTCAGGCGTCTCGGGCGGCAGATCGATCGTGACCATCCGATCCGTCAACGGGCCCGCCCATCCACCATCGCGTCCCGCGGAGATCCCGACCGGCCCTTCGTATCCGCTCAGAGGCGGTATCTCCACGGTCTCTCCGCTTCCCAGGTCGAAACACAAAACCGGGATGGCGTTGATCAATGTCGCGAGTGGACCGATGAGACGACGCCGCTCGGGATCGGATTGGATCTGCCCATCCGCTTCAAGCAATCCGCGCCCCACGGTGCGCGCAATGCTGCCCAGAATCTCGATGCGCGGGCTACCCACCAACCCACGAATGGCCACCGTGCATGCGCGTGTGGAGCTCAAGATCGAAACCAGCTCAGAAAGACGGGCTCGCTGTTCAGGGGCAAGAATGAGATCGGGAATGGAGGCAAAATCATCGCGAGGACGATAGTGCGTTCCGGGAAGCGGTTCTGCCGATAACTGGCCGAGCAGGGCGCTCCACAGCGGCGCTGGCACGCGCAACTCCCATTCGGCCCTGGGCGCTTCGCGGTTGGCCGGCACCAGCAGACCCATTTCCATAAGCGGCCGGCAGAACTCCGCTGCGCCGGCCTCAGGCACATCGGTTCGCATCAACGCGTGGATCAATCCCAGGGTTGGCCGGCGCTGGCCCAATGGCTGTTGCAACATGGCGAACAAATCGCCGAAGTTCGAATCCTCTTCGATCATTCCGGCGAGTACAAGGCAGGTTACGCTTTCTGCGCTAAGCAGCTCGCGCCGGCGAAGCGCGCGCAGCGGAAGCCAGGCTTCGCAGCTTTCTTCCCAGCGCTCGCACTCCGCGCGCAAAATGCCGGAGAACTGCTCGGTTTCGCATATCTGAGGAAAACGCCGGCTCAGCTCGTTCCAATACGAAGACAGGAATGGCAGGGTCTCGAAGATAGGCTTGATGGTTTTCGAGGAGGATCGCGCGCGGTCCCGCAAGTGGAAGATCAGGCGCGCGACGGCCTCGTAGAACGCAAGGCCCAAGTGTCCTCGCGCGGTCTTCGGAACATCGGAAAAGACATTGAGGCCGTCGTTCAATGTGCTCAATCTCACCGAAAATGAAATTTGACGACGCGGCCCAACGCCGGCACCCATCCGGGGTCCGCGTCGAGGCCGGCGAGCCGCACTGGTCCGCTTGCCTGGCTCAGGTCCATCACCAGATCGACATGAGTTGAAGTCACCCAGATTCTTCCCGTTCGCAGCAAAATGGTTTTGGAAAGAATCGGCCCTTTTCCGGTCTTAAGGCCCATGGCCGCTGCCAGCCGCCAGCGAATAAAGGGCAGCAGAAACGCCAGGAAGCGCCACAGAGGCGGTTCCGGAACAAGCCCGAGCAGGCGGCCGATCGTCCACGTCCGCGGATGCCTTCGGACAAACACGCAAGGCGCCTGGCCCAGACTGCCTTGCACTTCGCGCTCAATCTGCGTTCGAGACGGAGGTTCATCGTATCGCCGAACCACGCACGGGAAACCCATCCCATGCCAACATTCGTACTGGCACCCGCGAAGACGAATCGCAAAAGGCCTCTTCGCCTGAGTGGCTTCAGAATCCGGAATCCATCCAGCCGGTATGCGATAGCATTTCGCCGGCGCAAAGCTGCCGCCCGCATTCTGCTCCGGCGAGCGCTGATCGAGCGCGGCGAGCACCGTCCAGACGGGATCCATCGAGAACGAGGATTGGCCTGACCCGAGCAGACAGCGCGCGATGAGTTCGACCAGTTCCCAACTCCCCAGAGCCAACTCACGCCCGCACGCTTCCTCAAGCGAATCGGGAAGGCGAAGCGCTTTGAGCAAATTGACCAGGAACAGAATGCCGCCGAGTTCAGTGCTCACCCCTGCACCGGTGTCAATCTGGCGCAGTATTTCTGAATTCCGCTCCACTGCATCGACCGTGCCCCTTTGAGAGCCAAGCTGTTCTCGAGTCGATTCGGTCGACACAGCGGGCAAGGCTTGATCTGATCGTCCGGCGGCTTCGATCGCCGCCTTCAGACCATTGTGAGTGCCGTACTCTTCCTGCGCCGCTTCCCCTGCCTGCACCTGCATTTCCGGACCTTCACTTTGGCCGTCTAGAGCGCCATCGGCGAAAGTCGAAGCCGCAAGCTGACCGCCGGTCCGCGAATCGATTTCCCCTTTGCGTTCCACCGATTCCCTTTGAACCACGAAGCTTTTCGCCTTGCCGCCGTCGGCGCGCGCATCCGAATCACTTTGAGGTTCGGTCCCGTTTGAGCGCTGCCCACCGGCAGGCGGAGCCACAAAAACTTCGGCGTCGGGACGAATTGAATTCGGCCCCGCAAAATCCGGTCTTACCGTCCCCCGAACGCCCTCCGTCACTTGAGAGCGATGCCACTGCGAAAGAGTCTCGGCGAATCTTCGCCTTCTCACAATCGCCGGCGCACGATTGAGTGCGAGACAGACTCCAAGCAGAGCCATTCGCTCGAGCCCAAGGCGCGCCGGAACAGGATTTGCCGCAAGCACGTCCCTCCATGGAGGCTCAACATGTGCAGGCCCGCCGAACGCCGGCGATCCGTCGACGACATTCTCGTTGCTCGACGCCTCGGCGCCGCTGCCGAGCGAGATACTCCGTGGCAGACTCCAACGAGGCAATCGAAGAACAGCGCACAGAGACGGAATCTCAAATGCGCGGGCAACCTCCTCGAGAAGTGTCCACGCCTGCGCCGGAGAGAATGCGTTCAGCACCCGCTCCGCTTCTCCGCGTGCAGCGAGATAGGCGAGAGCGGAGGGAATGAAGTTCACTTTGCGCCGCCAGGTCTCCACCAGGCTGAGCGAAACCGGGGAGGGCGGCGAGCGCAGATACGTCACCCACCACCACAGCGAAGACGCGTCCCCGCGCAGGAGATCGCGCGAGAAGCAAGCCAACAGCTCTGCTTCGTCAGCAAACAACACGGCGTTGGCATTCGACGGGACCGCATCGCGTGCCGGCCGCGCCGCCCGGCGCGCGAGGCCGGCGAGTCCTGACCGCGCTGCCCGCTCCCATGCAGGCGCGGGAATCAAGGCCGAAGCGTCGCTCCGCAAGCATCCCGGCATCGGGTCCGCGAAACGCCGCACAATCAGCGTGGCCGCAGGCGGCAGTTCGTGTGGCTCGAAGTCCACGCTCTCCACCAGATGAGCCACGCGCAGCTTCACCGATAAGTCGACGTCGGGACAGCGAAGGCGCGAGCGCTCTCGAATTGGGGCTAAGCCGCCTGCCATTGGATGGAATTCACTCCTATCTGACGCCCACCTGCAACTGCAACGAAAGCCGCATAAAGATTCGAACAGGAGTTCGATTCTCTCGCAGGCAATCTTCGCTTCAAGTCCGCCATCTCATGCAGCGCCCGCGGAGTCCACCCGCACGAATACAAGTGAGCCTGCGCAGCGACCAAACGGGAAGCTGCTATGAGTCCCCAGCCGACTCCTCGCGGCGCTATGTAACTAGAATCGCCGCGGTCAACCCGCCCCAGTCCTCACCCTTGCTGTTTACCTGGGAGATTTGGTAGATGTGGGCATCGCCGGCATTCGCCCCGGAAAGATCGACAATAAAGTCGAACTTCGCAAATAATCCAGGCGGAAGCATAACGCGCGCGTGCGCCCCGCCGCTTTTGGCAGCTTTGCCCTCAAGATCGCGAATCAGGTCCAGAATCAGATGTTCGATCCATTGTTCAATGCGCTCGAGCAGCGACTCGTGTTGGCTCTTGAAAGCGCTTAGATCGAGTTTCACGTTCTTCAATGGAGTTGTGGCGATCCGCTTGAACGTGGGATTCAATTTCAGGCTGGGCAAAACTGCGGCAAGAACCGTAGGGTTGGGGTCGAGGTCGGGCACAGCCTGGATCGCCACAAACTCGGGCTCCCGGCGCGGAGTGCCATTGCCGATCCGAATGACTATTCGCCCCTGACCGTCGCTGGTATTCACGGTGCAGTTGTGCTGCGCGTAGTGCAGGTCTACCGAAGGATAGCCGGAGAGATCGCCTGGATCGGGGGTGGCCCCAAAGGGATATACGCGTCCGAGCAGACACGCGTGATGGGGTTGCGACAAGTGCGGCAGGCCGCTCGAATTCCACGTGCCCGTGGTAGGAACCGTGGAAGCGACTGTTTGGCCCGCGTTGATTCCATTGACCTGTTGCAGTGAAGTCAAGGCGTCCATGACGCTCGGACTCATTGCAATGAATGGATCGCCGATATACAAGTCAAAAACTACTGTCGGATCGAAGGGAGGGCTCCCTCCCGAGCAATTATCGCCTCCCCCCCATGTAACCGTGACTTGGGACGTGTTCCCTCCGGGATATACGTCCGAAGGATCCGAGGGCTTTGTGGTCATGATCACGTTCGGGCTGAGCCAATACGGTGAAGGTTTGGGGTTATCGATCCATAGACATCCGTTAGGATCGGCCGCTGCAATGCCTAGGTCGTTCATGTCTGGTCCTCTCTCTCTTGGAGCGTTAGGATGCGTTTGACAAGACAATTTGGAGCGCATTGATGACTACATTCGCCTGAAGCGATTCGGCTTGAATGGCATATTTGAATTGAGAATTCTGCACGGTCAGCATGCTCTGGAGCGCGCTGGCGCTGAGCCCCGATACACCCGGGCTCGGAGTTCCAGTAACATCGAACGGATTCCCTGCCGAGCTAAGGTCGACTTGGATCAGAGTGGTTGTGATGGTTCCGGCAATTGGGAGGGCTACCAGACTTGCGAACGTAGTGATTTTGGCCGAAGGGGGATTCGGCTGTTGCCCCCAGACTTCCATCGACTGGATGACCGCACCATCGGGCAAGTTCAGAACAATGAATCCCTCCGAGCCGGCAGCGGAAGTGGCCGATCCCAGGCTCACGCTCCAGCCCGCCGCAGCACCGCCTAAGGTCACAAAATTCGGCTGCACGGTAAGATTCACCGCTTGACTGGCGGCGCCTCCTCCCAACTCTGTGGCGATAGCCTGCAAGGCCGCCTTGATCGTATTGTGATAGTCGCTGCTGATGATGTTGCCGTAATTGGCATCGGGTATTGCATTGATCAGCGTCTGCAGATCGGCCATAAATCCCTCCTTTTCAAATCACGTGCCGGGCGAAGCGGCTCAAGTCCCACATTGCCGTACCCTCGCCTGCCGTGTCGGTCGAGGGTACGAAGCGGGCAACGCCCTGATAGGCAAGTTCGGGAGTGGCGAAAACCGACACCAATTGGGGCGAGCCGCCTGCGTTGATCGCTTGCACGTTCTCCCATACCAGGTAAAGCTGGATCTTTCCGGTTACTGCCAGGGAAACCGGTTCGTATTCCAATGCCGCAGCAAACAAATGACGCAACATGTCGCCGTTGGTCGTGGCGACATCCTTCGAGGTGTGTGCGCCGAAGAATCCCGTCAAGTCCAGTCCGGATGCTGCCGGAGTGCCCGTAACGATGGTGACTCCCTGCCCGGTAATGGGAAGGACTCCGCAGGGCGGCAGATAAACGAAGTAGGCATCGGCCGTGACCGAGCTTGGATCGCTCGCGTTTTCCAGAATCGATTGCATCTGGCCCTGGAACTGAAGGAACGCGGCAGTGATTTCGCTGCGCCGGCGCTCGTTGAGCAGCAGCGGCCAGGAGAAGCTCGCTTCCCTCTGGGTGATTTGCCGCCGCACCGACCACATGTCCACGAATTGCACTCCGGCGGCAGACCAGTAAATCAGCGCGAGAGGCACGGCGCAATCGGTCAAATAGCCTTGGGCGCGCAGATCGTCGAGCAATCCGTATCCAGCGCTGGGCGGGTCTTCTTCAGCGGCGGCAAATGGGTTGGCGGTGAAACTCTGCAGCACATCCGTTCCGAAGCAGAGATGAGCCATGACATTTTGGAACTGGGACAGAGTTGGCGCGATCTGTGCCTGAAGGTTGCTGGCAGCGGCTCCGCTAAGTCCGGCGAGCGTAACAAATTGAGGCGCGAGCGTGGCGTACAGTTGCAACGCCTGGGCGCGCAGAGGCGTGGAATTGCTCGTGGTGGAAACGCCCAGCGGCAACAGCCCGAATTGCACGCCCTCGACAACATTGGCGCTGGCGCAGCCGGGAGCAAAGCCGCAACTCAACGCGCTCGTCATGGGCGCCGAGCCTTGAAGGCCCGATGCGGGACTTACGGTGAGGATGTAACAATCGAGATTTGTGGAGATAACTCCCTGTGGCGGCGTGCAGGCAGCGAACAGGCCATTAGTGGCGCTCTGCACCTGCGCGCTGGGCGTGATGGCCACATCCACGGCAGCGCTCAAAGCCACGGCGTCGCCTTTGCGATCGAGCGCCAGCCCCGGAGTGACGTGCAGCGCCGTCACCGTCGGATCGCTGCCGGTTCCGAGCGTGACCTCGAGGCCGCAGACCACCCCCGCGCCAATGGCGCGGCCCAGTTGCCGGCGCTGCTGGGCATTGGCCGTCTGCAGAGCGGTCAGATCCTCCGCGGCCAGAACACGGCCGTTGAAGAAATTCGTATTCAGGATTCCGCCCGTTAACACGGGCGCGTTCAGTTGAACGTTGGCCATGTCTGGCAGCTCCATCCCTGCATCGTTTGCCCCAGTCGACGCATCCACCGTTACCCATCGAGGCCTCGATCGAATCCCTTAGCCTCGCAATCTTCCTCTCAAAAGCCCACGATGTTAATCAGCCTCCGGTTATCTCGCTGATCTCCACCATGAATCCGGTGGGGTTTGCTTCGGTAACCCCGACCAGAATGCCCTGGTCTGCAAAACCCATCACTAGAAGAGAGTTTGTTCCCTTCAACGGCCCGATAGCTGCTCCCTTGACGACATAGGCGAGAGCAGGAGGCGAAATCTTTTCAGGATTGACATAGGGAGACGGTCCACCCCAATCCAGGTAGAACGTGTAGGGGTCCGGCCCCTCGGTCGCCGTCAACCCGTTCAATGTCGGCCCCATTGCCAACGCCTCAGTGGTCGAATGCAGCTTGAAGCAACCCGCGGCGACAACGTTACTGCTTCCTGAGCCGCCGCCTACCTGGTTTAACAGCCATTCCTGCAACAGGCGCGATTCCAGCAGATATGGCCGGTGCGATTCATCCACCGCGACCGCGCCCACAACCTGCCATAGCGTGCTGACCTGAAAGGTCAGCTCTGCGAGCAATACACATTTCTCGTCCGGACCGTTGCATCCGCAGCCCGTCGAATTGGCCGCCAGGCGAGGGCGCACCTCTGTTACCCACACCAGAAACGCCGCCCGCAGAAATTCCGGCGCATCCTCCGTGGACAAATAGATGGCCGAACCGTAGACCGGCGGCGATGTGAACGGCGAGGTGACGGGTCCGTCCGGGTTCTCGAGCTCACGAACCAGATTCTCCAGTTCGGTTTGGGAGACGGAGCTTGCAGTGTTGCCAATGCGGATGCGATGCAAAAGCCTGCCAAACTGCCGGATGGCGTCTTCTTCGCTCTGCGGCGGCTTGAAGCACAAGCCATTGAGCACGGCGGAATCGATGGGCGGAGACTGAGGCGGCGACGACGCCACCTGTTGTTCGTTCAGGCAGAGCTTGAGCTGAAAGGAATCGGCGATGTTCGATGCCGCCATCGCATCCTGCTGCGTACGGCAAGGCTGGCCGGGGATTGGAACGGTGTCCGTCGGGCACTCGCGGTAACACAGCACCACGCAGAGCGACAACGTAAGAGGAGGATTTCCAAAGATACCCGCGAGGGTTGTCTGGTTGGTGCTTAGCCAGTCATTCAAGCGCGCGCACATCTTCTGCTGCACGTGAATCTCCTGGCCGCGCGGGTTGATCGCAACCCCTGGGCAGATCTGCACCTCGAGATCGGTAGCGGTGCTGATTCCCACCTGCAGCCCGCAGACCGTGCCGTACCCATGGGCCAGCCGGTACTGCGAATGGTCTTTGGCCATCAGATAAGTCTGTTCCTGCTTGAACTCGTCGACGCCAAGCACCATGCCGTAGGTGTAGTTGACTCGCTTTTGAGGGTCTAACTTCTGCATACAGGGCGTGCCGGTCTGGAATGTACTCATACGCACCTCCCCTGGGGTTTGAGTTCGCGGCACCTCTCTACCATGGATGGCCCGGCCAGTTTCTTCCGGTCCCTTGAATAGATCGGGACGGCGGGAGCAAGATTCGCGGCAGCGAGCGTTCCCGAGCCCAGAACCAAAGCGGCAAACCTGCTGCCTTGGCCGAGCAGCGTGTCCTGTCCGAGCCTTGCTTGACCCACGCAGAACATCGCCCAATATGGACTCACATCGAATGAAGTGTGCGCAGGTTTCTCGATGTTGGTGACCCGCTGCGCCACGGCCACTTTGGCCTGCTGCGTGGCGGCGCTATCGGTAAGATTCACGGGAACAAGCACGGTAAAGTGGTGGGCATTCTGCTGGATGGGAAGAGCCACCGAGACAAATCGGATCCAGTCCAACAGCATGGCCCCGCCGGTCGGCATGACCGCGGGTAGCAGGACCGAGGCAAAACTCGAATATGCACTGGCTCCGGTCAGATTCCACGCCGTGTTCAAATCGGCTATGGAGTTGTAATACTGGGCCAGATAGGCCTGATAAGTGCTCTGATCGCCGCTGGTCACAGGTGCATAGGTAAATCCGAGTCCATCGCGGAGAAATCGCTTCCAATCGGCTGCTTCGACTGTGCCCGCGGGCTGCACCGGAGGCAGGACCAGGTTCGGATCGTCGAACCCTGCATAGCTTGTTGCCCACGCCGCATTCAAGGCTGCGATGGTCTCATACTCGTTCTGGAGATAGCATTGGAACAGCGCGGTCAATGGCGCCGCTCCCTGAGCCGGCGTCCACGCGGAGCCCGATTCCGAAGCCGCTCCGGAGCCGATTACGCCCGGCGCCGTCACGGCAGCGGCGTCGCTCGTGTCCAGGCGCGGCGAAGACCGGGTCAGAAAGCTTTCCACCAGCCGGACGGAATACGCATTCGAAGTCTGCAAGCCGGAACCTGAGCTGGAGCTCGAACACGCGCTGCAGCAGGCGCTGGATGCACTGCTCGAAGAGGAGTTGGTGCTCGCATTCGATCCCCCGAATAACGACGGGCCGGGACAAGGATCCAGCATGAGCTCGATGGCGCGGATGATGCCGTTGGGTGTGCCACGTTCCATGAACATCTGCGGAGCATTGGAAAGCACCAGCCTTCTCGTCTGATCGCTCCAGCTCGGATCGAGAACCAGCGACATCCACGATGCCAGCCAGTCGAGATAGTCGCCGGACACGATGCGTGGATCGAAGAGCTCCTGCACCTGCTCGATCTTTCCTTCGAGCACCGTGAAAAAACCCTCCACGTTGGCCAGGTAGCGATCGAGAAACGAAGCCGAGACGGGATCGCTCTGGTATACGGCAGGGAGGTATTGGCGAAGATAAGAGAACCGCGGGTAATAAGCGCGCAGGGCCTGGAGCCGCGGCGAGTTGCGCCCGTTCCCGGTGAGCGTCAACCGCAGCTGCAGATAGCGCCCCACTGCCGTTTGAAAGAGCAGCTCCCACGTGCCGGTTCGATCTGCTGCGCCCTGGAGCTGCGGGGTGACGTAAGGAATCTCGCAGCCGTTATCGCGAAGGTAGGGTTGCGGCTCAGTCTGCCAGGGCGTCGACGGCAGGAGCGCCTGCAAATCCGCCGTCCGGCTCTCCACCAGCACCGACGTTCCAGGCGGGATGCACGCGTCCAGAAAGAGCCGATGCCAGACACAGCCTGGCCGCTTGCCATCAAAAGCAGGGGGTGGACTTGCCGGCGAGGCGGCTGCGCCCGGCTGAGGAAGCACCAACTGGGCTTCCAATCCATATTGCGGCCGCGGCTGTTCCACCAGCTGAACCCATAGCTCCTGAAAGTCGTAGTAAACGCAGCCCCCGGCGCTTACGATGCCTTTCCCTTCAAATTGGCGCATGGGGAAATAGCGCGGCTGAGCACTGAGCGCCAGGTTATTTCCCTGGATGGTCACGTCGAAAGCGAATGACTGATCGCCGTAGATTTGAACGAGGTAGAGCGTTCCCACCGCACCCGGTATGCAGGAGTTCGCGTTGAAGGCAAAGTCGTATCCAAGCACTGCCTCGGGGTTCGGATTGGCGGCGGTGGGAGAATCCGGCACATAGTCGGCGAGCGCCTGTGCGAGGGTCACCGGCGGCCCGGTCTCCACGCCCGCGACAAAACGGTGGACGATGGAATAGGCCGCGCCCGGCGGATTATCCAGAATCAGAACGCTTCCATCGGGAAGGCAGTCAATCGCGACCGGATCCTGGAGCGCCGCGAGCGATACCGCGAAATCCAGCGTGACCTGGCTCGAAGTGGAGGATTGCTCCTCCGGCGAAGCCCCTCCGGCCGGCTGAAATCCGAATGCCTTCGCTGATGCCGCATTCGCAGGCCGGTAACTCTGCACCTGCAGGTTGCGATTCAGCTTCCAATACACCCGGTTGGCGCGATCCAGAATGAATGCGCCTCCATCGATGGCGGCCGCCATGTCGAAGGGCGCGAAGGGCACGCTCGCCGGCCAAAGCAGTTGCGACGGAGGACCACCGGAGTAGAGATCGAAGACCAGCAAACCCTTCGGTTGCTCGATGCCTACCACCAGGTAATGGCCGGGAGTGATCGCCAATCCGGAGAAAGTCAGCGGCGCGGGAGACTCCGGGCCGGAGGAGGTGAAGAATTCGCCGGCCGGCGCACAGCCGCGCACTTCATCGCTGCTCGACCAGAAGTGTTGCGCGCTGCTGGAGGGCTTCATGCTCAGGAAGCGCAGTTCTGTCTGGCTCTCCGCAATCCAGTACCAATTCCCGTAGCAATCCCGTCCCGATCCCCTGCGCTCGCCAACATCGAGCGCAACCTGGTTGCTGAGCTTGGGAAAAATGAAAAGGTTCTGATGCAGGCTGAGAGTGGCGTCACCGGGATTCCAGTCAAAGAGCGGCTCGGCAGACGGCGAGCCATTTCCCGGCGCCGGGAGCCAGTCTTGCTGGCCGTAGACCAGTTGGAATCGTGTTTGGTTGACGTCCATCGTTGTTTCCCTAGCAGCTTGTCTGTGGCGCCGGAATCGCAAAAGTTGGCGTCGCGGCCATGGTCGAGGCCGTACCAGCGGCAGATAAGTCGACCGCCGCGCCGGAGCTGACCGTGAGCTGAAGCAACTGAGGTAACTGCAAACCGGAGATTGGCAGCGAGCTGATCGAAGTCATGGTGGCGTCCCAAAGCAGCACCGGTTCCACGTCGCTGACGCCCGCAACGAGAAGCGCCTGAACCATCAACCCGGTCGGATCCACGGTTTTCGAGAGCGGCCAGCCCGTCCCGGCAGGGCCTCCGCACAGCGGAGAAAGATAACTGCGCACGGCGGTGCGGACGGCCTGCGTCACCGTAGCGATGTCCTGTCCCGCAGTCACGTCGATGCCGATGGAGACGTTGAGGCCAACATAATCCGGACCGCGAACGTAGACCTCCGTGGTCACCAGGCGGCGCGGTTCGAGATAGTTGCACACCGCGTCGAGAAACATCAGGTCCGGCTCCGGCGCTCCCGGGCCGCTCGGGATCACCATCACCGTGACCGTTCCCGGCGAGGTAACATCCGGCTCATCGGGATTGAACAAGGGCAGGATCTCCACGCGCCCCAGATCCACGCCCGGAGTCTGGTTGACGATGTTGGAGAAGTCTGCGCTCGATACGGCGCGCCCAAGGTTCTGGAGGTAATCTGGGATATTCTGTTCGGCGTCGCTGAGCGTTTCGCCGTCGTCTCCACCCCACGTGGGCAGAGGATTGACCACGGTAAATCCCGCCGGAAGTTGCGGGCTGCTCTGGATTGCGCCGATGCCGACGTTGCCATCCGAGCCCCCGCCGTAGGAATAACTGGCCACAATCGTTGCCCCCGCGGCGGGACGGGCTCCGTGCAGGCCGTCGCCGAACTGAATTTCGCCCGACTCGGCGTCCACTGTGTAAACCTGCGGGCTGGGATATTGAGAGGCTGGAGTGGTTGCTCCCGGCGGCAAGGATGGATCCCTGACCGGAACTTCGGGAGGAGCAGCAAGCAGATCGTCAATCTGTGTCCAGAGCACGCCGTTGACCGCCAGCTGAACAGTCGAGGCGATGACCGGCGTGTTGGCCAACTGCACGCTTTGGTCCGGTTCGCCGGTTCCGGGGCTGAGGGGCTCGGCGAGAACCTGTATCTGCTGCGTCACGCGAGTCGCATTAATGTCCAGCCAGCTGAAGTTCGCTGTCACCGTGGAAGGCACGCTGCCGTCCGCATTCGGAGTAAGACGGATTCGAATCCACGCAAGCAACCGGCTGGTTACAGTGGTGTCGCTCAGCGCCGGAGGGTAGTCTCCGGTTCCGTCATCGAGAGGTTGAAGTTCGGTCCAGAGGCCGACGTTGCTCGTCGGAACGGTGAGTTGAACCAGCGTCAGGTCCTGCAAAGGATTGTTGTCTTCACTGCTTTCGAGCGTCTGGTAGACCGGCGAGGAGCCCGACAAGGTGCCGGTGCTGATGGCGTATTGCAGCGCCGGCTGTCCCTGCGCGGACGCCGTTGCACCCGGGTAAAGGATGCGGGAAGCGTCTTCGATCTGCGGCATGATGCCCAGCATGATCGTTTGTCCGCTGATTTCGTCCAGCACCTGGGAAAGCTGAGCGGATTCTCCGGTGCGCGCGAGCAGCGCCAGCCATAAGCAGCCATCCACCGTATCGGTTCCGTTGGTCAGGCTGACCGAGGAGATCGACGCCGCGCTCGCCGGCGGATTGAAGGGCACGGTCTCGTAGAACGCCAGTTGCGACGGCACGGTGGTGAAAGTGCTGTAGAGCAAGCCATAGGTTTGCTGCGCGCTCTGCTGGTCCGCCGCGGAAAGCGGCTGACGATAGTAGACCTGCATTTCAATGGGAAGAATGTCGAGGCCGTTTTGCGTGACGAAACCCACCTGTCCGGCCGTCACGGGCAGATTCGACGGCAATGTAACCGTCTGCAACGGCCCGCGCTCGTTGGAGATCGTCACCACGCCCTGCGCGGCGCTGGCCGGAGTCAGTGTCTGGCCCAGCAGAGTAAGAAACTTCAGCCGGTTTCTCTCTGGAATCAGGTTGGCCCGGTACAACAGGTTCTCGGTCATGAACGAGAACAGCTGCAGAAGAGTCATCCCCGGATCGCTGTCGTTGTAATTCGTCCACTCGGGATTGTGCACAGGGATCCGCGCCGTCGCCTCCTGCAGGATCTCGCTGTACGTGCTGTCGTCGAGTTGTGGAATGATCAGGGGCATGGATGAGTTATCCGGACAGTTGCACGGTCAGGTTCAGTTGCTCCACGGTTTGGCTTGCCACCAGCTGGTACTGGATGGAGGCGACGGCTGCGCGGGGGTCGCTGCTGTCGGCGACCACGGTCACCGACTGAACCGTGATGCGGGGCTCCCACAGCTTCAGCGCATTTCCAATCTCTTCCTGGATCGACTGCCGCGTCGCCACCGTATTCGGCTCGAACAGGTAGCTGCGCAGCTTGCCGCCGAAAGCAGGCAGCATCACCCGTTCATTGGGCTGGGTGGAAAGAATCACGGTAATCGCCTCGCGGATGTTGTCCGGACCGCTCGACCACGCAAAGCGTCCGTTCGCTCCCAGCCGCGGCGGGAAGCTGATCCCTTGTCCAAATAAACTTCCGGAGTCCATCAGTCCCCTCCCTTGGCGCTGAATGAGGGCAGCGGGAAACAGATCTTCAAAAACGGCAGCCAGAAAAAAACGATGTTCAACAGAATCACGAAAATCATGAGCACGATCATGGCGCAGATGGTGATGATGGGAATCGAGAACGAGCAGATCATCCCCAGATTGAATCCGCCGGGCGCGCCCACATTGCCGTTCATCAAATCCTTGAGCCCGGTGACACGCTGCATCTGCTGGTTGAGCTGATCGGAGATCATGAAGGCCACGCCCTTGTCGTACTTGCGCAGCGCCGCAGCCGTGGTGTCGACCGGCAACGCAACCTGAATCCTGCGCGCCGGCGCGTCGGGATCGAAATAGGAAGCCAGTTGAAACACCTGGCTGGGCGGGCTGATGATTGGGATCGCCGGCAGCGTCAACACCGCGCATTGCGGCCGATCGTAAACACAGCGCACCATGTACCAGTCGTCGCCCTGCGGGTTCTGCGGGTTGTTCGAAGGCGGCGGCACGGCCGAAGCGGGTGCGGGGCCGGCTTGGTTGAGAGCATTCACGATCAGGGTTTCGATCTGCCGCTGCGAAAGCGGATCCTGCTCCGACGCGCGCCCGATCAGGCTCGTCAGCCCCGCATCGGTGAGAAGCGGCCCGGGATAGCCGGCAGGGAGACTGGGAAGCAGTTGAGACTGAGACGAGGAGCTTGAGAGAGAAGAACTGGAAGGCAGAATCTCGCTGTTCAGGGCGTTCTCCGCGGCTTTAGCCAGCACCATGGCATCAGCCAGCGTATGCGTGTTCGCATCTTGCAGCTCGCCCATGGAAGCGCCGGCGAGCGCGTTGTAGAGCGCGAGTTGCGCGCCGGTGAGCGAAGAGGATGGCGACGTACCCTGGACGACCGCCCATACTCCGGAAAGATTCGCGGCCAGAAAGTTGGCGAAGTCGATGAGGATGAACGCCGAGCTCTGCGCGGCGGCGATGCAGTCGGCGGTGGCATTTGCCCCCTGCCCCGCGGCAATGTCCGTCACGCCCGCGGCCCATGAGACGAGGTCGCCCCACGGATCCAGCACCTGTCCCTGAAAGTCGATCTGCCGCGGGTCGGGGTTGGAGGGAGTCACTTGCCCGCCAGCTTGATTCAGCACCACTCCGCCAACATAGGTCTGCTTGCGTCCCGAGGGGATGAGCCCGGCAAAGATTCTTCGCTGCGTGCCGTTGCTGCCGAACGTTGTAGCAAAGAGCGGCAGCTTGTCTTCTCCCGGAGCAATGCAGTTTGCCGACGCCAGCACCCATCCGGGCGGAGTTGTCCCGGGAATCCAGGCATACTCGTCGTAAATCTGCGGATCGAACGGACTGCCGGCCTGAGACGACGCGACCCCTGATTTGACCTGCAACCGCCGCAGCACAAACGTGGTCTTCTCTCCCTGGTTCACTTTCACAGTGTGATCGGGGAGCGACGGCAAACGGCATACCAGCGACGCGCTGACCAGATAAAAGCGCGCATGCACCGGCTGAAACAGCTTGAGCGTGGGAGGGGCCTCATCGTCATCGTATGTTGTCGCCGCGCTGGTGCTCGCCGACAGGCCTACCGCCGGGCTGCGCCAGGTCTCGGCCTGGGCCACATAATTTGCCAGGTTGGCCGGTGCGGTCGCCAGTTGAGTCTGCAGGTCGGTCATGAAAGTGTCTGTCGAAAAGCGCAGCAGCGCCGGCGCGCGGAACGCCGTCCTGTCCGTGCCCGCCGTGAGCGGCGGCCAAAGCGGCGATGGAGCCAGCCATTGAATCTGCGTCGACATATCGCTCTACCAGATATTTCCCGCGCCCGGCGTGTAACTGGCGCTGATGACGCTGCTCGTAAGAACGGTTTCGGCCTGGTGGACTCCGCTGACGGTGTGCATTCCGGCATTCACCGACATGGTGCTCGCCGTCACATTGGCCGTGCTGGCGTTGACCGTGAACGCGGCGGAGGTGGTGATGGTGATTCCCGAAGCCTGCATCTGAATGGAATTGCCGTTGCTGTCCTGCAGGGTGATGGAAGCCGGGCCATCGGCTAGAGTCAGGGATTGTCCGCCGGGCGTCTGCAGAGTCATCTTTTCCTGGCCGTCGGTATCGTCCAGCGTGATTTGCACCCCATTGCGCGAGCGGATGGTCTTGATGTAGTTTTTGCCCGCGCTGTCCATCGACTGCGGCGGCGTGTCCTGACCGTTCCAGAATCCTCCCACCACGCATGGCAGCCGCGGATCGCCGCCCATGAAAATGACCAGCACTTCGTCGTTCACATCGGGAATGAACCAGGTGCCCCGGTTGTTGCCGCCCATCATCGTGGCCAGCCGGGCCCACGCCTCATACGAAGCGCCCTGTCCATCCGGCGACCACGGCAGCAGCACTTTCACCCGGCCCTGTCCGTCGGGATCCTTGATGTTGCTGACCAGCGCCGGATACGCGCCGTAGAAATGCCCGCCGTACCCGCGCGGGACGCGCGCCGCTTCCACCTGGTCGATATAGTCTTCAGCCAGCATCATGAGGTTGCGATCCCCGTCCGTTCCACGGCAAATTCAGTGCGGTAGCCGTTGGTTCCATCGAATAAGTGGCGCACCTTGGTCACGTAATAGTTCCCGTCAAACATGGTTCCGGTGGCTTGGATCAGCAGCTTGGTTCCGACGCGGAGGCGCGCGTCGCCTTCGGCCACTCCGGTCCCGGTTACGAAGCGTCTTGCCGCGCGGCGATATTCGCTCTCTGCCAGTGCCTGTGCCTCCTGCGCGGTAAAGGGAAGGTCGTGCACGATCTGCTGATCGTGGCTGCCGATCGCCGCCGCCATCACCGTGGCTCCGGCCTGGTCTCCATTCAGTTCCCCGGCAAGCACCGAAGACGTGGCCCGGTAACTCAAGCCCTGCTTTGCCTGCACATCCCACCCGCTCACCACAAACCCGCTGGCCTGCGCGGCGATGTCCGCAAGCACCGAGAACTCGTAAAGGCCCTGGCCGAAGGTAAGGGTCACATCGTCGGTCTCGCGCAGCTTTCTGGACTGCACATTGAGCGTGCTGCCATCGATCCACAGCTCGGCATCGATGGCGCGCGCGCGCTCCCGCAGGAATGCAAGATCGCTCTGGTTGATCTGTGCCAGCACGCGATAGGTCGGTCCGCTGGCGTTCACATTGCTTTGCAGCCCATATTGAGAAGCCACGCTCTGGAACAAATCCGCATCGGTGAGATTCTCGAAGGTGCGCGTACGCCGCGTGAGGCGAAGGTCCTGAAGACGATCCTCGGCCAATACCAGAAACTCCGGCGGCTTCGAGCGCAGATAGCGGCCCTCCATGCCCATCACCCGGCCCTGAAATACCACTCCCGAAGCCTGCCCGCCGCCCATCGTGATCTGCAGCGACTTTCCGAAATCGAAGAGCTGGCGATTGAAATAGAGGAAACCCACGGTGTTTCCCACCGGACCCCAGTTCGCGAAGGTCGCCTCGCAGCGCGAAAGCCCCGCCACGGTCTCTTCCACCAGCAACTCCTGCAGCCCGTCGCTCAAGGCAGGCTGCAGCGTTCCGCCCAGCTCGATGCTGGGCCGCGCGCCATAAATGCCTGGAGTTACGCCATTGTCCGGCATGATCCTTCTTCCTCGGTCTCAGTGCGCAAACAGCCGCCACCTGGCGCGTGCCTCGCGATCCCGAATATCCGTGAGATCGAGAGGCTGAATCTGTTGCGATGGTTGCGGCGCAGCCGGCGCAGGAGCCGATGGAGCCGGCGCCCCGGGTGCTTCCAGCACGACTTCGAGTTCGTTGATGATGACCGCCATCTCACTCTCCTTTGGCCCCGCCGGCTCGCCGGCTTCTCATCGGCCTTGGCGCCGAACGCACGCAACCGCGAAACCTGGTTCGCGATCAAATCCCGATGCTGAAGCTGGCGACCGCCTGCACCCCCGCGGATCCATTCGCATTTGCGGTTGTCGTGCTCACAAATCCCAGCGAAACTCCGCCGCTTGCGCCGCCTGACGTCCCCAGGGTCAGGCTCAATGGCCCGCTGGTCTGCGGCGTCACGCCCAGCTGCGCGCTGGCGCTCGCCGATGCGCTTGCCGACACATTCACCAGTGTTCCCGGCGACATCAGCCGCGGATTCTCGATGCCGTTCGCCAGCGCCAGATTCTGCCATCCCGGCGCGCCGGGCAGCGCCGAGGGACCGGAGTTTGCCACCATCTGCTGAAAGCTCTGTCCGTTTGTCGTCGGCGTGTATTGATTCACCCCTGCGAACTGCGGATCCTGCAGTGTTGCCGCATTCTTGGGGTCATATTCGATCTCCTGCCGGGTGATGCTGATGGTCAGGCTGGATCGCAGCGCGGAGCCGTCGGAAGAGAAGAAATCCAGCGTCTCATCGAGCGAGTCCATATTGCCGGCAAAATGAAACGTGCCCCATTTGATCTGGAGTCCCGGAGGCGGAGGCGCCTGCGTCTGCGCTGCCGAACCGGAGAGAGCCTTCGGCTTCATGAAATACACGATTTCCTGCGTGATCTGCCGAACGTCGGTCGCGTTGCTTCCGTTCTGGGCGTTCGCCAATGCCACATCGAACCAGAGTTCCATCGTGAGCTTGGTTACACCGCGCCCCACAAACTGCGTCGACGAACCCTTCGGCTGATCGCCGCCGGCCTTCTGATTCGAGTAAGTCAACTTGAGCGACTGGGGATTGAACTGTACGGGAAAGTCCTTGCCGCCGGTGGTCAGATTGACCTTGCCGTTGGGACTCCACCACACCTCCTGGAATCTCGCTGTCGCCAATGTGACCGGTTGCGGCATCGCTTCTCCTCGCAGTGATGACTCGGTTTTCCCGTCTCCGGCCGCTCGCTAGTTCTGCGGGCTTTGGAGCGATAACGACTCGTACGCGATCTGCATCTCCTCGATCGCGACCAGGCCATCCTTGGCGTTCAGCGCCGGCGCCTTCAGCTTCACGGGAAGGCATCCTGTAAGTTGAAACACCGCCAGGTCGGTTTGATCCGAAGCGCGGATGACCACGGTGGCCGATGTCCGGTAACCCGTCTGACCGGTTGTGGCCATCTTCTCGAACCAGTTCCACAGATCGAAGCTGTTCGTCATGCCCCGCTTCAACGTGAGCTGGCCATAGCTGACCGGGCCGGCCAGATGCACCGGACCCCAGTTTCTTCCTCCGGCGCGGATGGTCTTCACTTCCATGGTCATTTCCATGCCGTCGCACTCTGAAAACGACGCCGCGCACAGTTGCGTATTGCTCGTCGTCACATCGGTGACCGCGATCAGCACGGCAAAATTGAATGCCGTGAAAGGCCGGGCCGCGGCAGTATTCGCTTCTGCCGGAGTGTTCGCCATGGCTACTCCTCGCTCAATGTCAGGTCCCCGCCCTGTTGGATCAACCGCACCGTCAGAAACTCCAGGGGATACGACGGCGCAACACTGATCTCCACGATGAACTGCCCCAGCGCGACGGTTTCGGGAGTGTTGACCGAGCTGTCCGTCGTGACCTGAAAGCTTTCGCTTTGCGTGGCGCCCGCAAACGCGCCCTGAATGAAGAGATTGCTCAGCACGTCTTCAAACAGCCGTTGCACCCTGCGCCAGAACGTGGTGTCGTTGGGTTGAAACACATAGTTCATGCCCTCGCGCAGCGCCAGCCTTCGCAGCAGAATCATGAGACGCCGCACGTTGATCTCCGCCAGTTGCGACAAAGGGCTGAGAGTAAAGGAGCTCAAGGTGAGAAAGCCCGAGGCTTGCTGAACGACGAGATTGAGCTGGTTCTGGAAGAACGTGAGCGGCGCATTGTCGTCCAACTGCTCGTCGAGATCGACCACCGCCTGCAGCAGCCGGTTGCCCGGCGAGTACCACGCTCCCGAAGACAGTGTGAGTGCGGCCATAACTCCTGCCGTCGCCCCTTCCGGCGACACGCTTCGGATCGATCCCGGTTGATCGTCGACCGAATCGAGCGTAACCAGCCAGGGAAAGTAGATGGCGGCAAAGCTCAGCGTTACCGGGCCGTTTTCCGGCGCCAGGGCAGCCTGCAGCAGCGTTTGATACAGCACGCAGGTGGGAGCATCGAACCAGCGTGGCAGCCCGAGGAGGGCGAACGCATTGGCGCGAGCCGCGCACAGACGGATCATGCCCTGGTGAATCTGCATCAGCTCGCTCGATGAAGCTGTAGCAGTGCCCGGCGGAGGTGAAGGGTTCATCCAATACTGGCCGTATTCGGAGCTGGATTGAGGCACAACCGTATTCGACCAGGGGCTTGTCAGGCTGCCGCTCGTGGCACAAACCCTGAAGTAGGCCGTGCGGCTCGGATCGCTCCAGACCTCGAAGTAGGAATCGTTGCCTTGGAAAATCACCTCCGGCAAAGCAAATGCCGGGTCGTAGCCGACTTCCACCGTGGAGCTGATCGCGCTGGCCTGCGGAAGCGTCCACTGAAGAACCACGCGCCCGCGGCTCTGCGGGAGCATCTCCAGCACGGGTGGATCGAGGGATTGCCAACTGCACTGCGCGAAGGCTTCGATGGGCAGAGGCTGGGTGATCGTATTCGACCACGGACTCGTGATCGCGTTCTGACTGGCGGAGACCCGGAAGTAGGCCAGGCTGGGGCAGCCGCTGGGTTGCGCGAACGGGCCCGACTGCACCTGCGCATCATTCGTCGGATCGGTTGCGCCGGTGCCGCTCCAGACCGTCGTGGACGAGGAAAACTGCGGATCGGAGGATTGCTGAAGCGTATACGACGCTGCTCCCGGCACTGCCGTCCACGTGGCTGCGATCTGCACTTGCCCCGCGAGCTCCGAAACGCCAACCAGATCTGGCGCGGTCAGGCTCCCCGCCGAAGCGGGCGTCGCCAGTTGCCAGCCCGGATGCATCGCATCCGGCACGGCCAGCAGACTTACCTCTTCCACCGGCAGGATGGCGTGCATCTTGAGCAGCGGCTCTCCCGGCGGCCCCGAATCGCCCGGGCGCAACAGTTGGTACTGCTTGTGAAACGCGGCGGTCAGCAGCGTGTCGATCGTGCAATCGGCGAGATCGGGATCGAGAAAGAGGCTCGACGTGATCTGTCCTGTCGGGAGCGCCAATCCGTCGCGCTCCAGCGCGGGCGCGGCCTGGGTCACAGCCGGCTGATAAAAATCCTGATCGACGAGTCCCGGCACGCCGAGCGGAAGATAAAAAGGCAATGACGGCGCGCTCCCCCCCGTTGTATTCGCAGCCAGAGCCTGGCCATTCGGCGCGGCCAGGGCGAACCGCGGATAATCGATGTCGTCCAGCAGGTTGCTCCAGGCCGGCGTCGTCGTCTGATCGGTTTGCGCATACAGTTGCTCGTCGGTCGGCAGGTACCCGACGTAGAGAGGGTGTAGCGGAGTCAGGCCAAGGTTGCTGAGCGTCGCAATCTGGCCGGTGTCATCCTGCACCCACAGCTGCAGCGTCACCACATCCGCGCGCGGCGCAGACAGGTCCTGACTCCATCCCGCTTCGTCGTCCAGCACCCACCACGCGCCGCTCGCGACAATCTGGACGGTTTCATCGCTGCCCGCCTGCGGAGAACCCGGACTTCCCGGCGCCGTTGCCGTTGACCCGCGCACGCTGTCGACCAGCAAGAGCAACTGCTGCGCTCCCTGCGGCAAATCTGCGTTCGCGAATTGCGCCATCAGCCATGAACCGGCCGCGATGTTCCCGGCCTGGGAGCGAAGTCCATCCAGAACGAAAGTGGGCGGATTCGTTCCCTCATCGATTCCCCAGCTCGCAATCCAAAGTTGCGCATTTTGCGGTTGCGTGAGCCAGGTAACACTTTGCGGAACCACCAGCCATTCGACCGTCGAACTGGCCTGACCGGCCGGCGGGCTGGCTTGAAGCGGCGAGAAATCCTCAATGGCCGCGGGCTGAAACCAGAAGGCCTGCGTGCCATAGGCAGTGATAATCTGTTCGATCGCTCCCGAGGCCAGAACCTGATTCGACGGCGTCACCGAACTCACCGCGAGGAAGAGTATCGGCATCACGGAGGGCGAAGGGCTTCCCTGCGGAGAATCGAATGAAATCTGCAGCAGATCTCCCGCCGCCACCGAAGTGACCGTGTTCGGATAGAGAACGATGGAGATCCCATTGGCGCCGTTCTGCGGCTGATCGGCCTCGATGGGCCCGAAGCTCAGGGTCGCGTTGACGTTGTAATCGTCCGTCCAGCTCCCTTCGGAGCGCGCGACCATCCAGCCGGCCTGCAAAGGCGAGCCGGGACTCGCCAGCAGAACTCCGGGCAGCATGAATTGATTCGAGAGCGCCGCTGAATCGTCGGCAACGCGCACCACCCAGCAGCGCTGCCCGCCATTGCGAAAGAAGGCTCGCACCGACGGGGGCATTTGCGCATAGACCATCTCGCCCGCAACCGGATCCCAGGCCAGAGTCTGATCCTGGCCGTAGATATCCTGATAGCGTCCGACGTCCTCAATGACAACTGGCACGTCGAGGGGCCCCGAGGGCGCGAAGCCCACAAACGCAGCAACGTCCATGCGCGGCAACGTGCTCGTGGCCGGAGGCACGACCGTTTCGAAGTAGACGCCTGGGAGCCGAGTGGACATGATCGTTCTTTAGGACACTTCGATGTGTTCCGAGGCGAGAACCAGCTCCTCGATCGCAACATCGGTGCCTTTGCCGGTAAATGATGGTCCGGTGTACTTTATGGGACGCGCGTTGGTAAGGGTCCAGGTCTGCACAACCGTCGTCCGGTCCTCGCTCATGAGATTGATCACCACCGTCATGAGCACGCTGGAATCGTTCCCTCCATCGCGAACGGCCTTGAGCCAGGCGTGCAGCAGGGTCAACTCGCCGATCACGCCGCGCTTCAGCGTGATGTCCGGGACCTTGTAGGAACCGTTCACCTTGATCGGCGAGTTATCCGCCCAGTTGCCGGCGCGATACTCGGCGACGTGAATCTCAGTTCCCGGGGCGGAAACTTCCTGAAAGCCCGCATTCACCCCCGTACCGTTGTCCGAGCCGATCAGAACCATGAAATTGAACTGGCTATAAGGACGAGCACGCATCACCGCCATAGCAAGTCTCCTTTCCAACTCCGCATGAAGTCGCGGATTGCTGCGCTACCGGAATCGAGGCATCCGGAGTCACCGCCCGGGAGCCGTCGCCGCGAATGGGAAGCGACGGCCCCAGAACGGCATCGCCGGACACCACAACTCCTGAAGCGCTCTATGAAGCCTGTGAGCCCACCCACTGACCGATCCGGAAGATCACGAATTCCGCCGGATAGATCGGGGCCACGCCGATCATGCAGATCAGACGCCCGTTGTCGATGTCGTTCTGGGTCATGGTGGACTGATCGCACTTCACAAAGTAGGCTTGTTCGGGCTTGGAGCCCATCAAGTGCCCGGCCTGCCATTCGGAGTAGAGAAAATCCGAGACGGACTGCACCACTCTTGCCCACAGTGCCTGGCTATTAGGCTCAAAGACCACCCATTGCGTTCCCAGATCGATCGAATGTTCGAGGTAACAGAAGTAGCGGCGCACGTTGATGTACGTCCATTCGGAATCGGAGCTGATGGTTCTGGCGCCCCACAGCCGGTAGCCGCGCCCTTCGAAGAACCGGAAGCAGTCGATCCCCAGTGGATTCAAAACATCCTGTTGCGCCTTGTTCAGCGTGAGCTCGAAGCCGATGGCCAGATTGACCACCATGTTGGCGGGCGCCTTGTGTACGCCGACTGCGATATCGTTGGCCACATAGAGCCCGGCGACAAACCCGCTCGGCGGCAGATAGATCTCGTTATCAGTGACCGGATCCAGTATCTGCACCCATGGGTAATAAAGCGCCGCGTACTCCGAATCGAGCTGGCCGCGGTACTGCGATATATCGGTCAGGTCCTGTCCGTTGATCGAGTCCAGCACCGCGACACGATAGAGCATCTGCTCGCAGTGCGTGATCAGCAGGCCGGCAATGGTCAGTTTGTCAGCCATGTCAAGATCGGAGTCCAGTTCTTCATTCGCAGCCGTCGAGCCCGGCGCGGCAACGATGGAGATATCCGTCAGGTCCTCGAACGCCATCAGGCCCGTCTTTGCGGTTGGATCGGAATCGTCTCCTTCGTAGTACCGCGGGGTGGGCCAGTAGCCGTCAAGGCCTCCTGTCAAGGCCACCTGGAACTGGCGGTCGGAGTTGGCCAGTTGCGAGTAACTGATCGTGCCGAGAATGGAGAGATCAATGTCGGGGGTGGGCGGGCTGCCCAGGGTGCCAAAGCCGAGGAGCCTTTTCAATCTCCCAATCTCCGGCTGGCTGCGCGGCTGCGTCATCAGGATCCTGGCGATGGCCGGGCCCTGGGTAAACAGTCCCTGCGGATCGAACACAATCGGCACGGTGAGAGCCTGGGAGCGAGAGTTGGGCTGGAGCGCAAAAAAGGTCGAGAGCGAAGTGGGCGAAGGAGGATGGAACGTGAGTTTGTCGTAGACAAGCGACCGTGGGAATGCACCGCCAAAATCCACTTCCACCGAGATGGTCACCACCTGCACCACGTCTCCCGTGATTCCGGTCTGAGCCGGCACCAGAGAGGACAATTGCAGCGGAGCCGGCGGGTTCGGACCATCGTACTCGGGGTGAAACTGCCAGTCCCATTGCTGGGTCTGCGCATTGAGATACTTTTCAGCCCAATAAAGTGCGGTAACCGGCGGCGAGGTTTCATTCTGCTGAATCCAGACGGTGTCGAAATTATTGACGCCCAGCAAGACCGGGTCTTTGGGACCGGCCGGCTGCAACGGGTTGTGGGGCACTCCGGAAAGCACGTTTTGAGTCGTGTACACGGTGAAGGTAAGCGACAGGTTGCCGTCGCCGCAGATGCTGCCCGGATATCTGGCAAAGAGCGGAATCGATTGAGCGGGGGGAGAGCCCGAGGCAGGATCCGGAATGGTTGCCGAGGCGCAACATATAGTCCATTGAGTGCTATAACTGCCGGAGGTGGGGGGGGCATAGACACCGGATGGATTTTCTTCTTCGGTGCCGCGCGGCACGGACGAGAAAGTTCGCACGACGTAGAGTTGCTGGCCGCCATTTTCAAAGAAGGCCCGCACGGCCTGGGCCATGTAATTGATTGACTCTTCTCCCTGGTCTTCGAACTGCAGCTGGTCGAGCCCGCCGTAGATGGACTCAAAATCGGAGTAGCTGGTCAGCAGTTCGGGAACTCCATAAGGAGGGCCGAACAGTGTCGGACCGATAAAACCCGTGACGCTGGTGCTGACGCCGCCAATGCTATTGGAACCTAACTCGACTTCCTCAACATATACGCCGGGTGCCAGATACTCGGGCATGGAATGCCTCCTGAATTAGGGCGAAGTGTTTTGCGAGATCATCAGAACCGAAGAAATCTGTGCTGGGTCAGTTGGCACGGTGCGAAGAACCAGTGGGGAACCGTAGGTGAGCGATCCGGTCCATTGCGGCACGGGAGGTCCAGCCTGCTGCTGCCAGATCAGAGCCGGCTGCTGCCCGTCGAGGATGCTTTTCAAACTCGGTGTGCTGTTCCAGGGCCAAACCACATCGGGCACGCCTTGCAGCAGAAAGCGCAACTGCGCCGGCTCATAAAGCACGGTGACTTGAACCGGCCAGCTTACCGACGACGCCGGGCCCTGTCCGCTGCCTGGCGGCGATCCCAGGCTGAGACTCTGCAGCAGCGGCGAGGGAAACTGCACCTGCGCCCGGCCCTGATCGTCCGCAATGCCGGTCCACTCCTGGCCGCCGATTGAAACGCGCAGCGCTGCAAATGCCGCGGCCTCGTCCCGATCGTGATCCCACAAATCGACGCGGATGACGCATGTTCCCGTAACCGCAACCCTCGTGGGCGAGGTGAAAAGATAGGCTCGAGCTCCTCCTGAAGGGCTGCCGGCATCGTTGCTCAAAAAGAGCCCCGGATAACTCAAGGGAAGATCGACCGCAAACAGCGTGGGAAGGAAGCGGTCGAGCGAATCCGAGACCGTGATGACGTACGTGAACGTGCTTTGCGGGCTCGGAATGGTTTGAACTCCGCCCGGCGGATATTCGATGTCATGCAGACAAGGAAGTCCCTGAAACGCATACGCGCCCGACGCGGTGCGAAACGCCGGTACCAGCGGACAATTCGTGCCCGCGAGCCGCGCCGTCACGGCGAGTCCGTCCGTCACCGGTTGGTCCGATATCTGATCCCAGAACTGGATGCCCAACACCGTGTACGCAAGGGGCCGTTCCAGCGGGATTCCCGGGCCTGCAGATGCCATGTCAAGTTCCTCGACGACGTGCACTGAAATCGAACTGGTCTCCGCAGGTCAGGCGCCGTTTCGCCGCACATCGGATACGCGCGCTTGAATTGCTCTGCCTTCCTGCG
This sequence comes from Acidobacteriaceae bacterium, assembly GCA_030040655.1. GTDB lineage: Bacteria > Acidobacteriota > Terriglobia > Terriglobales > Acidobacteriaceae > Telmatobacter. The sequence goes on from JASHTH010000076.1 coordinate 32,947, forward strand.
CAACGGTCTCGAACGATTCGATCTCGATCATGCGCGCCTGATAAGGCACGGAGAGCTGGTAGGTGTGGCCGATCATCGTCTCCCAAACGCGGAACATGTCTTCCACACTCAGTTCCGTGAATGTCAGATCCACTCCCTCATCCGGCCCGAAGACATTGGGCTGGTAAGCGTTCAACATGCTCGCCGGCAGGGTTGCATTGTCTTCCATCACGCGCATCATCCACCCGGCAATCTCGTTTTGCAGCGAAGCCTTCTTCGCCCATGCGGTCAAGAGAAAGTGAAGATCCAGAGGCAGTTTCGTCGCCTGTCTGGTTCCATTCGGCAGCAGGCGCCCCGCGGGAGTCCGATTTGTGCCGTTTTGATAGATCCGGTAAAGGAAAACAGACACGCCTTCTTCCATGGGTGTTGTAAAGTCGTTGGCCACATACACCTGAAAGTCGAGCAGCGCCCCGTCGAAATTGACCGGGTTGTAATTGGAACGAAGCAACCGGACCACCGCCTCGCAGGTCGCGGCAATCGCCTCATAGGTCGCCATGGTTCGATCACAGTTCCCGGCGCGGTTTGCGCCCGCCTTTCTTGAATTCGCTCAGAAGCTGCTCCGCCTCGGCGCGCTTCTCTTCGTTGAGTCGGTAGACGGCCTCCGTCCAGGCAGAATCGGTTTTCACCAGCAGACCGTTTTGAACCAGCCATTCCAGCGCCAGGCCGGTCTCCTGAATCTGGCGATGAACTCTCTCCTCAAGCAGCCGCCACCGCGCCACTCCTTCCAGGCTGTCCGCAGCCTGGGGATTTCGCAGAAAGTAACTCAAGATCTCCTTTGCCAGATGCGATGTCGGTGGTGAGATCCTGTGAGGCAACGATGCGCATCCCTTAACTCGTTGATGCGTGTTGCATTCGTAATTCCAAAACCACGGCCCCTGTGGAAACGCAGCAATGCCGCGGAAGATGAAGACATTCATCGCCCGAAGACATATCGGCAATACGGGCGCAGGCGCGCGGTTTTTTGCCTTTCCCTCGCGTTGGCATCGCTCAACTGCTTATCTTTCTAGGCAAGCGCGAGGCGGGTTGGGATTGACCCGGTGGTGGGATGAAATTGACCCGGTTGTTGATTTGACGAAAGGGCGAGAGGGCGACAACCCCGGAGCCTTCGCTCACGGCCTGTCTGAGCAGTTCTGCATCGGCTGCGGAGGAAAGAAAGACAGGCGAGCGCCTTCTGCTGCAAGACAAAAGCAGCCGCGCAGGAACCCGAGGCGGAAAGGTGGAGCGATCTAATGATCGGTATTTATTCTGTATTTCTTTGCCAGCCTGCCGAAGGCACGGCGATCCTGCCCCGCGTAGCTGGCAGCATGAGTAATGTTGCCGCAGCATTTCTGCAGTACCTCGCGCACATATTGCCGCTCGAAGGCCGCGATCGCCTTTGACCGGGCGCTGCGGAAAGTGTCCTCGACATCCACGCCATGGGCTGAGTCGCCGCTGGAGAGAACGATATGGGAAGGCAGAAGTTGCGATCCTGGCGCGAGCACAATGGCACGCTGCATCACATTGCATAATTCGCGAACATTTCCTGGCCAGTCGTACGATTCCAGCCTGCGCAGCGCCGCGCGCGAAAGCGACTTTGGCGCCGATGCCTCCGCGTCCGCCAACTCCTCCAGGAAGTGTTGAGCCAGCGCTTCTATATCGCCCCGTCTCTCCCGCAATGGCGGCAGCGACAGGCAAAGAACATTCAGACGGAAAAAGAGATCGCTGCGAAACTCCTTGTTGCGAACGCACTCCTCCAGCTTGCGGTTGGTTGCGGAGATCACCCGCACATTCGCCCGGCAGAATTGCTCCGCGCCCACCGGACGGTAAGTGCGCTCCTGGATGAACCGCAGGAACTTGGCCTGTGTCGACAACGACAGCATGTCGATTTCATCGAGGAAGAGAGTCCCCATGTCAGCGAGAGAAATCAGCCCTTTGCGGTCGCGATACGCGTCGGTAAAAGCTCCGCGAGCGTGACCAAAGAGTTCGCTTTCGGCGAGATGCTCGGGAATGGCTCCGCAATCGACGGGGATGAATGGGCCTTGCCGGCGCCTGCTCAACAGGTGGATGGAGCGGGCACACACTTCTTTCCCCGTGCCCGTCTCACCGCAAATCAGCACCGGCGCGTCGCTCGGGGCCATCCGCGCCAGTTGCGCCAGCACTTCAACGAAAGCAGGCGTCGAGCCCACGACTTGCGCAAGGCCCAGCTCCCCCGTGAGCAACGTCTGCGCAGCCTCCTTGCCGTCCGGAAAGTCGCCAATCAGGCGCTTTACACGCTCCCGCAGTTCCTGCTCGCGAATGGGCCACAACAGGAAGTCGTCAGCCCCGTCTGAAGCCGTGCGCAGCAGTTCCTCGCTTGAACCGTTGGGAATGATCACAAGGGTGGGAATTCGCCCCGGCTGCTTGATTCGCGAGCGGAGAAAGTTGATCGCCTCATTTGTTTCGGGAACGGCAACGGCCAATATGAGTTGCGAATCGAGGCGATTCGACTGCGCGGCCGAGAATGAAGTCCAGCTGTCACGCCGGCAGAGAAAACCGTCCTCGGGCCGCAGCATCCGGCTCAAGCTCAACTGCGGAGCCATTGCACTTGGTTCGATGAGACACAATTCGCGCACATGTCCACCGATCTCTGAGCGCCGATCAAAGGCCAATGCGGCCTCAACTCAAAGCTCGTAAGCCCAGCAAAAGCTTCGCCGAGTTTTCGTGTTAGGGTCTAACGGAATCGAGAACAACAGACAGAGGTTGTCTCACTTGCGTTTCGAGATAATCCAATATCCGGGACTTGGGGGAAAAGGAGTCTCGATGGAGTGATACGGTACCACGGATTCTGATTGATGTCTAATAAAAATCGCTCAGATTTTGAGCTTGACGAAAAACCGGTAGTGAATTGACGGGCCGCCGGTCCGTCCTGTTCTTAACGGCAGGTTGCCGGTTCGATTCCTGCCGCCTCCAGCAGATAATCAACCGGTTACGACGTTTTGGCTCCATCCTGCGGTACCGGGGAATTTACAGCGGAGCCCGAATGAATGTTCGCAAGGCGCCAATGGCTCACCTCGGACATCACAAGCTTTCCCAATGCATTCTGGAAAGTCGCGATCACATCGGACAGCGGCTTGTCAGCAGAGTATTCGGGCGAGGCCCTTGCCTGGAATCTGTCTCTTTCGATCTCGATTGCGCTGAGCGTGAAATAGCTTTCAATCCATTCGTCCTTCAGGCGAAATGCAGCGTAGCAGCGGCGGCGAGCCCGGCGATTGCGGAGGGGAGCGCGATCCACAACCTGTTGGACGGCCTACTCATGTCAAGCAGGAGAGCGAGAAGTGGAGTCACCGCCGTGCCTAAGAGCGTGATCAAGGTAAGGACTCCGTGGCACCAGGCGAAGATCCGCACCTGGCCGTTGTAGAAATTGAAATAGCGTTCAGCTGTTTCCGTCACATAATCGAGGCGCTTCAACTCGTCCTCGGAGGCATCTTTGGAGACCTGTGGCCGTGGCGGATCGACTGGCTTCCGGCTCATCTTCCCATTGGCTCCGATCAGAGGGGTGGTTGCTGGCCCGAAGTTTAGCCGGTCCTCAGCGGAAAAGATCGAGCATTAGGCAACTCTTGAAAGCCCTAATCGCGCCGGACACGGGCGTGAATCGCTGCCGAGGGCTGGAGCATCTACGATTGCGCGGCCCGGCAAGAGCTGCCGGAGGAAAAGGCGGCTGATGTCTGCGCGGGCCGACGACAGGCGATGAACGAATATCTTCTTTCTCTCGACTCCGATGAACTGACTTCCGGCGCGGAAGCGGGGTTGGCGGCCGCGGCCGGCGACGGTGAGCTTCTGGACGCCTATTCGCGCGCGGTGACCCGGGCGGTGGAGCGGGTGAGCCCGGCCGTGGCCAAGATCGATGTGAAGACCGGCGGCGGGCGCGGCGGCTCAGGGTCGGGGTTTGTGTTCACGCCCGATGGCCTGGTGCTGACCAACAGCCACGTGGTGCACCGCGCCAGCGAGATCACGCTGGCCTTTCCAGACGGCGCGACGGCGGGAGCGATGCGCATCGGCGACGATCCGGACACCGATATTGCCGTGCTGCGAACTGACCATGTGCCGGCGGCAACGGCGGCGCTGGGCAATTCGAAAGAGCTGCGCGTGGGCCAGTTGGCCATTGCTGTGGGCAACCCCTTCGGGTTCCAGTTCACGGTGACGGCGGGGGTGGTGAGCGCGCTGGGGCGGAGCATGCGGGCGGCGTCGGGACGGATGATGGAGGAGATCATCCAGACTGACGCGGCGCTCAACCCGGGCAATTCCGGAGGACCGCTGGTGGAGGTGGGCGGACGCGGCAAACGGCTGAAGGTCATCGACGCCGTCGGCGCCAAGATGAAAGATGTCTTGACCCCGGCAGACTATGGGAAGCTTCCAAAGTCTGGCTGGATGCGCTGGCGCAATCGCGTAGCATGGCAGGCCAGCGAGATGCGGCAGAAGGGGTATATCAAACACAATTCGCCACGCGGCCTTTGGGAAATTGCGGACGCCGGACGCAAGTGGCTCGACGACAACGCATGACGCGATCCGGCGGTCGTGATGGGGCGGAGCATTTGCTCCGCCCTTTGTTTTCAAGCCCAGAAGCACAACGGGCTGCCCTTAGCCTGGCAGCCTGGCGCTGGCAGCTCCCCCGCCGCCTCCAGGGCTTTTTTCGCGGTTAAGGATCCAAAAAGATGCCAGCACCCCGCAGTCAGCCACCGCATGGAACAAAATGAGACCCCAGACCGGGTACATCGGCGTCACGGTCGCCTTCACCTGATCCATCACTGCGGCCTCGTCCTTAGCGCCAGCGGCGCGGTAGCTCTGGATGATGCCGTAGAGCTGCGTCCTTGTCTCGACGACATACGAGAGTGCCATCACATTCACCACGGCAAAGGCCGCGAAACCGATGGACATCACCACAGCCAGGAAGGTTTTCCTGGGCCGCGAGGCTGTTCCGAAGAAGGCCAAGAGCCCAAGCGCGATCGTGATGTAGATACCCCAGAGCGTCTGCATCGCGTTGAATCGCTCGAAGTACATGGTTACAAGCTCGTTGAATTTCACGGCGGCCCTCCCGGTGCAGCTACCCAACTTGCCTGACAGTAAAGACGCGAGCGCGCACATCATACCTTTCTTCTGGCGGGGAAACCCATGGGGGGCGAGTTCCTACTTCGGACAGCCAGAACATGCCGGACCGGTTCGTATGCGCGTCCGGGATTCAAACCGGCCCCGGCTATACCGGCTATACTTTTTGGCGGGAACGCGGTATAACGGGCGCTATTGGCGGCATACGGAGGCTTAAAGGCCGGGGCGGCTAGAACCCGAGAACACGGTGATTTCAAAGGATATCCGCTGTAAATCCAAGGGTTAGTAAACCTAGCGGCCCGAGAATCCCCCTCTCTCCGCCATATACTGATTCTTAAAGATTTAATCCCAAATCGAGCCTGATCTTTGCTCTGCCGCGCTGTGCCGCTGGCCGTCCTGCCTTGTGGTATCAAACTCTCAGCGTCAGCTTTACGGTGCAAAACGGCTATGCACCTTTGCATCGAGTCTCTTCTTTTCAGGGTATTCCGGCGATTCAGGACACCTGAATTCCAACTTTCTCGCACAGGTCTCCTCGTTTCACAAAGGACGCTTTATGAGACTGCCCACTACTCAGAGAATTGGCCTTAGAAACACCCTGCCATATGCGATGAACGCCATGATGAGGCTTAGCGCGCCGCTTAAGATCATGGAGGTGATCTCGCGATACTTGACGTGCACCCAGACGAAGACGAGGCTCTCGATCGTCAGGACCGTGGCGCTCACCACCGTGAGCCCTGGCTGCCAATGGAAGGCGGCGGGGGCGATCAGCCCGACCGCGCATACGAGTTCGAGGATGCCGAGGGCCATCCAAACTTTCCGTGGCAACGCGCCAAAGGACGGAACCTGCCCGCGTACCCGATCGAACAGAAAGGTCTTCATGACGCCAGACGCTCCGTACAGGAACGCGGTGAGGATCTGCAAGACCCA
>JASHTH010000594.1 GCA_030040655.1 Acidobacteriaceae bacterium
GGTTCGCTCGAATCCCGGCTGAACGTGGTGCAGGTCGCCGCCGGAGACATGATCTTTGTGGACGCCGGCACGGTCCACACCATCTGGCCCGGATCGGTCCTGCTCGAAACCCAGCAGAACTGCGACCTGACCTACCGCATCTTCGACTACGGCCGTGGCCGCGAGTTGCACATCGAAAAAGCGATGGAGGCGACACGACTCAAGACGCGCGCAGGCAAGATCGCGCCCCAAATCCTTCCCGATCGCACGGTCTTGATCGACGTGGAGTATTTTCGCGTGGAACGAATCCCAGTCGGGGTTCGCATCGACAGCGAGAGGCTGCGCGATGCGCGATCTCGCCGCGATTCATCGCCTCTTCTGGCCTATCTCTTTGCCGCATCCGGTTCGGGGCGCATCGCCGGACCGGGATTGGAACCGGTGGAGCTGCCGCCGCGATCCATTGCCTGCATTCCGGCGGCGGCGCCACCCTTTGTCGTCGAGAACGTCGACGCACTCGACCTTATTCGACTCTCGCCCCAATGGCCGGCAAAGGCCGCTGGTGGATCGTGAGCGGCTGGCGCGAGTCGGTCGTGGCCTACATCCGCGCCGAGGCGGAGCCGGCAGACAAATATGGCCACATGCCCCGCCTCTATGCCCTCGCCTCGACGCTGGGCCAGGGTATCGACTACGACGACAATGTTCTTTTTGCCGCGGCCTGGCTGCACGATCTCGGCGTCTTTCTCGGCCACGGTCCCAAGGCGCCGCAGGAACTGTCTGGCTGGGATCACGTTCCGTACACCGTTTCCCGCGCGCGCGAATTGCTTGCCGGCTGGGGTTTTCCTTCCGCCAAGCTCGACGCCGTCGCCGAAGTGATCCAGACTCACCAACCGAAGGACGATCCGCTACGCATCGAAGCGATCCTGCTGCGCGATGCCGACATCCTGGAGCAGCTTGGCGCGATCGGACTGGTGCGCGCCGTGGCCAAAATCGGCCGCGATTCGCGCTATCCCACCTTTTCTTCGGTCCTTCCCGTCTTGCACAACGCGATCGACACGCTTCCCGGCAAACTGCGCCTAAACCAATCGAGGAAACTTGCCGAGCCGCGGGTCGAGATCCTGCGCAGGGTCATTTCCGCCCTGGAAACCGAGGCGGGACCGTTACTTTTTTGAGTCCTCTCACCAGCCTCGAAGGCCACTTACTTTTGTGGAAACCCGTGCAACTTTTGGGGAGTTTTGGGGCAGTTTGACCGAAACTTGACTGTCCAACAAGCGTTAATCGATGTAAGCTCCTGCAAGGAGATCGCCTCGGGGGAGGGTGGATCGCACCTGATTTTGCTAGGAGAATTTGAAATGCGTTTGAAGTTTGCAGTTGCAGGGATCTTCCTCGCGCTGGCCATTCCAGCTTTTCCACAGGCTGCGCCTTCCGCCATGCAGGGCGGCCTTCCCATCACCTTCGGCGCCGCCGTCTCCACCTTCTATACCGATTACAGCGGGTATGAAAGCGGGCCCAACGTCTGGTTGGATTGGAACCTCTCTCGCGGCTACGGTCTTTTGCAGGGATTCAGCATCGAGGCCCAGGGGCGGGATTTGAATTACGACCGGACGGGCGACAATCCCAAGCTGCGCGAAACCACCGGCGAAGGCGGACCGATCTATCATTGGCGCCATTGGAATCGCATCCAGCCTTACGGGAAATTCCTTCTCGGGTTCGGCAGCATGGATTTCAGCAACAAGCCGGGCGATCTCTACACACACGATACGCGAACGGTTTATGCTTCCGGCGGCGGCGGCGATTTTCGCCTTTGGCACGGCCTCAGCTTTCGCGGCGACTACGAGTACCAGTTCTGGCCCGATTTCTTCCACCGACATACGTTTAACCCACAAGGCATCACCCTTGGCGCCAGCTACGATCTAGGCCGCATGCACGCGCAGTAGCCGTCGCGTTTCCGCGGCTCGGTTCCGGGGCGAAGTGTGCCGAGGCCCGGAGTTCCAGCACTCGATCTCCAACCTTCTCCGTGGCCCCAGGGAAAGGAAAAACCGGAGACTGCACAGGGGCTGCCCCACCGGCCGAGCGAATCCGCTACCCGACGGTCTGTCCCGCCAGCTTCAGCCGGCGACAGACCGATTCCCATGAGTTTCGCGGCCTCTCAAGCCCAACGCCTCATTTGGGCTCGAATATCGGCTAGACCGGCGCACCGCGAACGCCGTCAATACTCTCGACGGCATTCGGTTCGCGCATCGAGCCGGGGCGGAAGATGCTTCGTCCCATAGTGATGATCGTCACCTCCAACGGCTTGCCTCCTTGGGCTAGAATGTGTTTTTTCATTGCGCGGGGTTTCCGGATGTTTCCCTTTCGTGAAATACTGGACCGGAGCCGTGAAATACCGAACGGAAGAGACGCGCCCAATTCGTTAACTGGCAGTAACAGGCAATTCGGCCAGAGTGGAATTGCGCGAAATGGGGTCTGATTGTCTATGCTTGCATTGAGTCGACCACACTTCATCCTTCGAGGACCCAGCAACTGATGTACATTCGAGGTGCACGCGTTTTGGTCTGCGGCGGCGGCGGCTTTATCGGCGGCCATATGGTGAATAAGCTGCTTGAGGCGGGAGCAGCCAAGTGCCGCGCAGTCGATGTGAAGCCTTTTGACGAGTGGCACCAGATCAATCCGCTCGCCGAAAATCTCGTTCTGGATCTGCAGGTGCGCGAGGCCTGCGAGGAAGCGGTCCAGGGCATGGACACCGTGATCCAGCTCGCCGCCGACATGGGCGGCATGGGCTTCATCGAAAACAACAAGGCCCTGTGCATGCTCAGCGTGCTGATCAGCACGCACATGCTCCTGGCCGCGCGCGACGCCAGGGTGAAGCGATTCTTCTACTCCTCTTCGGCCTGCGTCTACAACGGCGAGAAGCAGAAATCCTGCGAAGTGGTTCCGCTCAAGGAATCCGACGCCTATCCCGCCAATCCCGAAGACGGCTACGGTTGGGAAAAACTCTTCACCGAGCGCATGTGCCGGCATTTTCAAGAAGACTTCGGCCTGGATACGCGCATCGTGCGGTTCCATAACGTCTATGGGCCGTATGGGACCTGGTATGGGGGCCGCGAGAAGGCGCCGGCCGCGATCTGCCGCAAAGTGATCGAAGCCAAGCTTTCGGGAAATCATGAGATCGAAATCTGGGGCGACGGCAATCAGACCCGCAGCTTCATGTACATCGACGACTGCACCCGCGGCGTTATTGATATCCTGAACAGGGACATTCACGAGCCCATCAACCTCGGGTCGCGCGAACTGGTCACCGTGAACGGCTTGGTGAGCATCGTTGAGGATCTAGCCGGAATCAAGCTCAACCGACACCACAATCTGAACGCCCCGACCGGCGTGCAAGGCCGGAACAGCGACAACACCCTGCTGATCAAATACCTGGGCTGGGAGCCCTCGATCCCGCTGCGCGAAGGAATGGCTAAGACGTACGCTTGGATCGAAGGACAGATGAAGGTCGAAGCCGCCTCCAAGCAGTTGGTGACGCGTTAATTTCGAGCTCTGTCTCAGACTGCGCGCCGGCTTCGGATTTCCATTTTGGATTCCTCTTGCCTGACAGATTGCCTTGGGAATGTTACGATGCCTCATCGTTTCCATGAGGCACTGGAAAGCTGTATGATCCGAGGTCTGAAGAGACCAAGGCAAGCAGCATAAAGGGAGCAATGGGGAGAGCTATGGCGGAAAAGGGTCGTTTTCAGAAGATTCTTGGAGTCCGGTTCCTCGTGGGCAATGCCCAGGAGGCGATCGATCTCGTCTCTCGCGACGGTGGCGTAGTCGTCGTGCCGGCAGCGCCGGCCCTCAAGAATCTTGCTCACGACCATGGCTACCGTGAAGCGCTTTTGGAAGCCGATTTCGCCATTCCGGACAGCGCTCTGATGGTGCTGGTGTGGAATCTCCTGCAAAGGGACCGGATCCGCAAGCTTTCCGGATTGAAATACCTTCGCGCCCTTATCGAGCGGCCCGATTTTCGCAAGCCGGGCGCGAGCTTCTGGGTTATGCCGAGCAAGACCTCGATGTACCGCACTCGCGCCTGGCTCGACGCCATCGGCATCCCCACCTCCAGCCAGGATGCCTACGTAGCCCCCATCTACGGCGGCGAGATCCAGGACGCAGAGCTGCTCCAGCGGATCGACGAACGCCGGCCGCGACACGTGGTTCTGGGCCTCGGCGGAGGCACGCAGGAACGGCTGGGTCTCTATCTCAAGCGCCATCTCGGCTACCATCCCGCCATCCATTGCATCGGCGCAGCCGTGGCCTTTCTCTCCGGCGACCAGGTTCGCATTCCCCGCTGGGCCGATTCGCTGGGTCTGGGCTGGATGTTCCGCAGCGTCTCCGACCCCAAACGCTATGGTTCGCGCTATTGGAACGCCCGCAGCCTCGCACCCTTGATCCTCCGCTACCGCGACCGGCTGCCCGAAATCTCCAGCTAAGTTCTACCGGAATTTCCATTTTCCTCGGCGGTTCCCTATCCGGGAATTCGCCTTCCATTACGAACGGGGATTGTCACGGGGGAAAAAATGAGACAACCTCGTCGCGATCATGCATGATATCGATATCCTGGAGAAGCTCGACCGGCGGGACGCAGGCATCGGGGATTCCCGGCTGCCATGGCGCGACGCCAAACCGCGAAAGAGCAAGGATGACGCGAAGACATATAGCGCTTTTTCTGGCCGGCGCGACGATCGCATTCCTGCGGCCGGCGATTGCCTCCGCAAGCGGTCCAGGTACGGCTCTGCCCAATCCACTTCCACGCAGCGATCCGCAGCAGCCTCGCGTGTTGCCGGCGAATTCGGATCTGGCTGTGCCGATTGCGCCAGCCGTCGCAGTGATTCCCTCCGCGGCGAAGATCACCACCGCGCAGGCATTCACCGTGACCGCGGTTGTCAGCGGGGGCAACGGCAGGCCCTTACCCGCAGGCACGGTGAAATTGACCAGCGGCGCGTTCAGCTCTCCGGTCAGAACACTAGCCAACGGCCAGTTCGTCTTCCACATCGCCGCCGGGCGGCTCGCGGCGAGCAAGGACACGCTGATCGTTACCTACACGCCCGATTCGGCCAGCGCATCGCGATACAAGAGCGCATCGGGCCATGCCGCGGTAACGGTGACAAAGGCCGCGCCCGCCGTGAGCGTGACGCTCTCTTCCTCGGCCATCACAACACAGCAGCCTCTGACGGTGTCGGTCACCGTCGGCGCCGGCGGCGGCGCGGTCACGCCGACGGGCAGCGTGCAGGCCAGCAGCGGCGCTTATTCATCTCGCGAGACTGCGCTCAGCGACGGT
>JASHTH010000595.1 GCA_030040655.1 Acidobacteriaceae bacterium
TCGATGGCCGTGGTCGGCGTAAGAAACGTCACGGCGTTCAGGTTGGAATCGATGCCGGTGGTTTCGCCGGAGACATCGTTCACCACAATCGCGTCGGCGCCCTTGCGCAGCAGCTTGGCGCGGGCGTTTTCCATGCGGTTTTCGGTTTCCGCGGCGAATCCGACGATGAGCTGTCCCGGCCGGCGTCGCCGCACCACTTCGGCAAGGATGTCCAGGGTCGGCTCAAGTTCCAGGGTGAGCGGGCCGCTGCGCTTGAGCTTTTGTTCCCAAACCTTCGCCGGGCGGTAGTCGGCAACTGCCGCGGCTTTGATCACGAGGGTCGACTCCTCCATGCGCTCGAGCACGGCGTGCCGCATCTGTTCCGCCGAGGTCACCTTCACCACTTCGCAGTGCGCGGGCGGGCGCAGCGCAGAGGGAGCGGTCACGAGAATTACCCTTGCGCCACGGCTCTGCGCCGCTTCGGCCAAGGCGTAGCCCATTTTGCCGCTGGAGCGATTGCCGAGATAGCGCACCGGGTCGAGAGCCTCGCGCGTGCCGCCCGCGGTCACGAGCACGACTTCGCCGGCCAAATCGTGCCGCTGGCCAAGTGCGTTCAGCACAGCATCGGCGATCGCTTCGGGCTCAGCCATGCGGCCCTCGCCGACCATGCCGCAGGCAAGGTCGCCCGTGCCCGGCTCGATGACACGAACGCCGCGCTGGCGCAGGATTTCGAGATTGGCCTGTGTTGCCGCGTGGTTCCACATGTTCACGTTCATGGCGGGCGCCACCAGCACCGGCGCCGTGGTGGCCAGGTACATCGTGGTCAGGAAGTCGTCGGCGATGCCGTGGGCGAATTTGGCCAGGATGTTGGCCGTGGCCGGCGCAACGACGAGCGCATCGGTCCACTGCGCTTCGCCGATGTGCTCGATTGAGGACTCGTCGTTGGAATCCGGCTGCTCCCAAAGGCTCGATACAACCTTGTAGCCGGTGAGCGCCGAGAAGGTGAGCGGCTGGACGAACCGGCAGGCGGAACGGGTCATGACGACGTGCACTTCCAGTGCCTGCCTCTGAAGCGCGCGCACCAGCTCAGCCGCTTTATACGCGGCAATTCCGCCGGAAACGCCTACCGTGACCCGCATCAAGGAGATTGTATCGGTTTTTGATCTATTCGGCTTGCAGTTCCAGCACGATCGCGGCGCCTCGCGGCTCCAGATTCACGGCGGAGATGCGGCCATGGTGGTCGCGCAGAATCGTGGCGCAAAGGCTCAGGCCAAGGCCGGCGGTTTCGCCAAAAACCTGTTTCGGAACGAAGGGATCGAAGGCGCGCTCGGGATGCAGAAAGGCCGGGCCGGAGTGGGCCACCAGAATCTGCACCCAATTGCCTTCGTGGGTGGCTTCCAGGCGGACCATCTTCTCGCTGTCAGAGGTTTGGCCGAGGCTCTCGACCGCCTCCATGCAGAATTGCAGGCAGTGCAGCAGCGCCTGGCGCAACTGCTGCGCATCGCCGATCACGTTGGGCAGATCGGGTGCGATGTTGAGGCGGAATTCGATGGAGCGGCGCAGGAACTCGGCGTTGTAGAGCGTGTCCATGTCGGCGAGCAGCTCGGCGACCGAGACGGTCGTATACAGCCCGTCCTGCGACCGTGAGATGCGCGACAGGCTCTCCAGCGTGGTCTTCATGCGTCGCGCCTCGGTCAGGATGGCGTCCACGCCCCTGCGCTCGTGGTTGTCGAGGGTTTGCGCTTCCTCCAGCAGCGAGGCGTAGCCGAGGATTACCGTCAGAGGGTTGTTGAGCTGCTGGGTAACAGTGCCGGCAAGCTGGCCCAGTCCGGCGAACTTCTCCGAGTCGATGAGCTTCTCGAGCATTGCGGTATGGCTGCGCACCGCCTGCAGGCGCGAGGTCAGCATCTCTACGGGCAACAGATCGTCGGCCCGTAAGGGGTCGTGGGGTCTGCGCATGCCTGCCAGCAGCATGGCGCCTTCGTTCGCCGTGCGTCCGGCCATAGGGACGGCAAGCGCCGATGTAAAGCAAAGACGCTTGAGATCGTCGCCGGGACTGAGCCACGGTTCCAGGCTCAAATACACCGCGCGGCTGTGCTCGACGGCTACCGGCGCCGAGTCGCGGTTCAGAAAGCCGGCCACGGGAATCCGCGGAGCGAGCTGGTCCAGGGCCGCGACGGTTGCATCATCGAGTCCGGCCGCGCCCGCCAGCCGGTAATGACCTGAATTGCGCAAAAGCAGCAGGGCGGCCTGCAGGAAACGGCTGTGCGAGACGACGGTCTGGCAGATTTCCGCGCCCTGGCGGTCGAAGTCCTCGATGCGCCGCCGCGAGAGGATGAGATTGGCGTAGGCCTCGAGCTCCTTGCGGGCCCGACGCTCGCGCAGCTCGGCGATCTTGTTGGCGGCAAGCTGGTCTTCCAGTTCCAGCAGGATCATGCCCAGCGCCGCTACGACCTTGCCCATCACGATGCACCGCGTCAAACCCAAATCGACGATGGGATTCCCGGAGAAGACCGGAAAGATGAACAGCAGGCTGGCCGACCAGGCTTCGAACCCAAGCAGGCTCAGGATTACGCCCGGCGAGATGCGCCGGAAGACGAAAATGATCAGCGCAGCGGTCATCAGGTCGTTGCCCGACTCGGCAAACGTCAGCGGCCAGGCCACACCCCGCGTAAAGCAGGCCCATAAAGCCAGCCCGCCGATGAGGATGCAGCCGACGACGCCCACCCAGCCGGCCAAATTCGCCTTGGACGCGCCCCAGATGCAGGCCACGATGAGAGAGGTCAAGGCCAGAGCCGGGAAGATGAAAAACAACGGCCCCGCCGGGGGAATGCCATGAAAATAGCCGTGCAGGAGCAACGAGTACGCCACCATGGGCAAGGTGTAGGGAATGACGTAAAGGACTTTCAGCCTGCCAATATGAAAGCCGATCGGGGATAGCGACGCCAGGAAGAGCGCCGAGCCGATCTGGATGAACATTTGTCCGGCCGCAGCCAACCAAGGGTGGTTACCGTCGGCAAAGTCCCACGAGCCGAGCCTGTAGAGCAACAGCATTCTGAGGACGGCGAAGAGAAAGCCCAGAAACCAGAGCAAGGTGCGCGTGTCGCGGAAACGCAGGTAGAGATAGCCGAAAGCAGGCAGCAACAGCGCAGTGAGGACGAGCGCGGGAACCTGGTAAAAGTCGGGCATGGAAAGGGGAAGGCTCCTCGTTTCGTCCTCGCAGATCAAGATGAGTCCCGCTGGGGGGTACCGGCGCCAACCGAATCTTCCGCCATCGCCGGCCTATCCATTGCGTTACCTTAGTTTACGCAAGTAAGCCATACCGGAGTGCGTCGGCGCAAGCAATGTGTACCCTGCAAGGAATCTCGCCGTACAAAAATACCATGCACCCTGCCGGCCGGAGGCCAGACACCCAGGCTGGGTCCATGCGTCTAAACTTGTAGACAGGACGAATGAATCGTGACCGGCGAGAGCGCCGGCCGGAAGTCGAAGAGAACCCAGGCCGATACCGCCGCCGAATATGCCGCTGCGGCAAGCCGTTTTCCGAAGGATCCAATCGCCGTGAAACCGATCAACTTCATCCCTCGATGCCTTTTCGCCGGATTGCTGGCCGCCCTCGTTGCCGCTCCCGCCGTGGCGCAGGACAAGGACAGCTTTACCCCGATGCCGCTCGACGCCGGCTTCGGCCCCATGGATCTCAATCCGCCTCCCATCGCGCCCGAGGACATCATCAAGGAATTCGCCGCCAAGGAGAGCGAGTTTCAACAGGCGCTGGACCACTACACCTATCGGCGCGTCACGCGCGTGCAGACCGTCGATGACGACAACAAGGTCGACGGGGAGTACTACCAGGTCGACGACGTCATCTTCGACTCGCAGGGCAAACGGACCGAAAAAGTGGTCTATGCCCCGGCGAATACCTTGACGCGGATTTCGATGTCGCCTACCGATTTTCACGACATCCTTTATGGGTTTCCATTCGTTCTCACCACCGAAGAGGTGGGCGAGTACAACCTGAAATACCTGGGCAAACAGAAGGTGGATGAAATCTACTGCTACGTCTTCGACGTGAGCCCGAAAGAGATCTTGAAGGGAAAACGCTACCTGCTCGGGAAGGTCTGGGTCGACGCCAAAGACCTGCAGATCGTAGTGACCGACGGCCGCATGGTTCCCGACGACACGCGCAAGGGCCACGAGGACCTGCACGCGCCATTCATGACCTGGCGCCAGCAGATCGACGGCCACTATTGGTTCCCGGTCTACACCAAGGGCGAAGGCATTCTGCACTTTGCCGGCGGCAGCGGCTACATGGCCGAGGACGTCCACGTGCGCAACATCGTGAAATACACCGACTACAAGCAGTTCGGATCGACGATGAAGATTATTTACGACGGCAAGGAAGTGACGCCGCCGCCGCAGGCGCAGAACACAAAGCCACAGAAGTGAGTCTGAAATTCATCGTCTTCCGGCCGCCGATGTGGCAGAATGATCGACGCGGAGGTCCCGCGATGGTGTTCCGTCTCTCTTCGCTGATCCTGGCCGGTGCCGCGCTGGCCCTGCCGGTTTGCATGGCGGCCCAGGACGGGGGCCCGGTTCATGCGCCGGATGGCCGCGCACCGCTGCTGATCTCTCCCCTGTATTTCCCTCCAAAACCGAATGCGCCTTTCACGGCCGTCGCCAAGACGATCGTGGTGCGCACGCTGCCGGACGGATCGACCGTCACCAGCCAGAATGCGCGGCACGTCGCGCGGGATGCGGATGGGCGCATCTTTGAAGAGCGCGTCACATTCGTTCCCGTGCCCGACGACGGCCCGCAGAAGATGCGCGTGCACGCCGTCGATTACTCCGACCCGTTGAACCATACCTCGTATCGCTGCGACACATTCTCCAAAGTGTGCCAACTTCGAGAATATCGCGATGAGTTTGTCGCGGATATGGCGAGGCCGGTGGGCCTGCAGCCGGACAAGAGAACCTATCTGACGCGCGAGGACCTCGGCACGGATACCTTTGCCGGCCTCGAGGTGCAGCGTTCCCGCGAGACCTTGACAATGGCGACGGAAAGCGTGGGCAACACGCGAACCATCCTGCGCACCGTCGATTACTGGTACTCTCCGGAGCTCGGCGTGAACGTGCAGGTAAAGCGGCACGACCCGCGCGACGGCGACCAGACGCTCTGGCTGACGGATCTTTCGCTCAGCGCGCCGGATCCGCAGATCTTCAAGGTTCCCGCCGACTTCAGGGTCGTCGATCATCGCCGTCCGCAGCCCGTTGAAGACGCGCAACCCTCTGACCCGGAGTAACTGACGTTCTCCGCCAGTGCGAAAACGCACTCTCAATAAAACAGGTACTTGCGCCACCGGTCGTCGCCGCGGCCCAGCATGCGCATGATCTGGCGGCTGGTGTGCAGCGAGAAAGGGCGCGGCTCGCGCAGCAACATCATATCTTCGATCTCGCTCATCATTCGGTTGCCTTTGCGGCGGTTGCAGGCGTGGCAGCAGGCGACGAGGTTTTCCCAGGTGGAGTTGCCGCCGCGGGAGCGAGGAACAACATGATCGAGCGTGAGCTCGCCGGGAGAGAAGAGGATCCCGCAGTATTGGCAGGTGTTGCGGTCGCGCAGCAGGATGTTTTTGCGCGAGAGGGCACGCGTTTGGTGGGGAATGCGCCGGTACTCGAGCAGGCGGATCACAGAAGGCATAGGAATGCGGCTGCGCTGCGCATGGAGCACGAGGCCGTGCTCCTCCTCGGTGCGCGCAATCCCCTTGAGCACCAAAACCAGGGCGCGGCGCGCGCCGCAGATGTTGATGGGCTCATACGATGCATTGAGCACCAGCACCGGCATCTGCAGAATGTGATGGGGATGCACATGGGCGTGATCGCCGGCGTGGATTGCGGCCTTGACGATCGACTTCTGCTTGCGGGCGTGAATCATGGCTTTTCCCAGCGACATCTCTCTACCCCTCGTAAAAAGACAGTTGGTCTCCTGAAGAAGGCAAATGATCCGTCGACAAAAGCGCGGCCGATACATCGCCGG
>JASHTH010000596.1 GCA_030040655.1 Acidobacteriaceae bacterium
CCGGTGATGAGCGCCGGGGTGATGATGGCGAACATGAGCTGATAGATCATGTAGGTCTGCTCGGGGATGGTCGCGCCGTAGTCCTTGTTCGGCGTCAGTCCCACGCCGCTCAGGAATAGGTGCTCGAATCCGCCGACAAATGCGTTGCCGTGGCCGAAGGCCAGCGAGTAGCCGACGATAGGCCAGAGAATCGTGACCAGGCCCATCATGGCGAAGCTTTGCATCATGGTGCCGAGCATGTTTTTCCTGCGCACCAGGCCGCCGTAAAAAAGGGCCAGTCCGGGACCGGTCATCAGCAGCACCAGCGCGGCCGAGACCAGCATCCAGGCGTTGTCGCCGGCCGATTGCGCGTTCTGCACCGCGGTTTGCAGGGCTTCAATCTGGGCTTGGGTGGCCGGGGCAGAGGCCGAAGACTGAGCCAGCGCCGAGGCTGGAACTCCTACCAGGAGAGGCAGCAGGAACAGAGTGCTTCTGCGACAGAACATAACGTGATTTGCTCCGAATGAGTGTGGACGAAATGGGAACAAAAAGGCGGGGAGCCGGTTGCATTTGCCGTCCGGCGAAACCAACCCCTCACGGCGCGGCTGCTTATGAGTTCTGCCGCCCGCGCGGGACTGCCGGTCGCTGATCCAATGGTTCACTTTCCTTTTACATGATCTTGCTCGGTCTCAGAAAGAAATTCGCGAGCGCTCTCCCGAATCTTTAGGCGATCCTGATATGCGTTTCAGAATGTGCGATGCGGCGCTGGTGGGTGTGGCAGCGCACATGCCCGCAGCCGGAGCGGAGTATATTGGATTTATGAGCGCGACCGGGGAAAAGGATCGCTATCTGTTTGGCACGCTGGAAAGCAGCGCGCTGAACCGGGCCAAGCTCAACGAAGTAAGCTACGGCTACGAGCAGCCGGAGGGCGTACTTCTCACTTCGCTCGACTTTGCGGTCAACTGGGTTCGCAAAAGCTCGGTGTGGCCCATGACCTTCGGCTTGGCCTGTTGCGCCATCGAAATGATGTCGATGGGCGCGTCGCGCTTCGACATCGCGCGCTTCGGCGCTGAGGTCTTCCGGCCTTCGCCGCGCCAGGCCGACCTGATGATCATTGCCGGGCGCGTCTCGCAAAAGATGGCGCCAGTGATCCGCCGCCTTTACGATCAAATGCCCGAGCCCAAGTGGGTCATCTCCATGGGCGCCTGCGCAACTTCCGGCGGTGTCTTCAATAACTACGCTCTAGTCCAGGGTGTCAATCAAGTGATCCCCGTCGACGTCTACGTACCCGGCTGTCCTCCGCGGCCGGAGCAACTTCTCTATGCCCTGACGCTTCTACAAGAGAAGATCCAGCGCGAGCCGCGGAGCTTACTGAAGACGCTGAACGCCACTTAGGCGCCGCCGCTTCGAAACGTTTCCCGCCGGGGGTTATGGCAGTTCAGGAAACGATGTAGACGGAGGAAGACTTCCGAGTGACGCGCCTCGTCGCGACGGGGCGCGGCGACCTTCAGCAACGCCCAGACGGACGCACGATTGCTATGCGTTGTTGGCTCGGATGCGGAGATTGATTGCGGAGGCAACTTGTTGAAAAAATTATGCTCTCACCAATCCCGTATGCTACTTTTAATAGTGCTGTCGGTAAACATCGACTCCGGATTACCCAGGAAATGACGCGGGCAAGTTGGAAGATCTGCTTGTTAGCAACCTTACTCCATTTGGCAGTTCAGCTTTGATTTGCGGAGGAGAAGCGCATGAACTTTCGTGTTCTGAAATCTGTGAGCGCGGTAATTGCCCTGGCCTGCGTAGCCTTGTTGCCCGTGACCTTGGCCGCCCAGGATAATGCCAAGCCGGCGAAGGCGCCCGCGCAGGATTCACCCTCGAAATGGGACATTTTTGTCGGTTACAGCTACCTGGCGCCACACGGAACCGTAACCGCGCCCGGCGGATCCCCGGAGCGATATGACAGCATCGACTGGGGCGGGATCGGCAGCGTGGCCAGGTACTTCAACAACTTTGTCGGCGTAGAGGGCGTAGGCGACATTCACCAGGTCTCCGAAAATCTCGGCACAGGGTCCGGTCATGCCAACGACGATTTCAGCGGTGGATCGCTGGGTATGATCTTCCGCTACCCCACCGAAGACATTACCCCCTTTGTGCACTTCCTGGTTGGCGCGGAGCGTGCGGGCAGCTTCTATGAGCCCGATACCTGGGGTCCTGTCGTCACCGTCGGCGGCGGCATGGACTACGAGACGCCGCTCTTTGACCATCGTTTGGCGATTCGCGTCTTTCAGGCGGATTACCAGTACAACCACGACAACTTTTCGCCGGCGGGAACGCGCGGCAACTTCAACATGGCGCGGCTGAGCGCCGGAGTCGTCATCCACATCGGCACCATTGCGCCGCCTCCGCCGGTGACCCTGGCCTGCTCAGCCAATCCGGCGTCGGTCTATCCCGGAGACCCGGTCACGATTACGGCGACCCCCGGAATGCTCGATCCCAAGCTGAACGCGGTTTATTCCTGGTCGGGGGCCGGAGCCAGCGGTAATGGAACGACTGTCAACATAGCAACGGGCTCGCTGGCGCCCGGTACTTACACGGTGAAAGGCACGGTGAAGGAAGGCAAGCCCGGCAAGGAAGGCCTGAAGCCGTGGGAGACCGCCGACTGCTCGGCGACGTTCACGGTGAAGCCGTTCGAGCCGCCGACATTGAGTTGCTCGGCCAGCCCCACGACCATCAAGCCGGGTGAAACCAGCACCATTACGGCGACCGGCGTCAGCCCGCAGAACCGGCCACTCACTTACAGCTATTCGGCCGCGGCCGGCAGCATCAGCGGCACAGGCACTACGGCGACCTTCAACTCGGCTGGCGCGCCCACGGGACCGGTTTCGATCACGTGCAACGTCGCCGACGACAAGGGAGGAACCGCAACCGCGAATACCGAGGTGACGATCTCCTCGCCGCCCGTGGTGGTGCCGCATGCGCAGTCGCTTTGCTCGATCACCTTCAGCACCGATAAGAAACGGCCGACCCGGGTGGACAACGAAGCCAAGGCGTGCCTTGACGAAGTTGCGCTGAGACTGCAAAACCAGACCGATGCCACCGCTGTGGTCGTAGGCAATTCGACGGCAGAAGAGAAGGCGCCGCCGAAGCACCACCGCCGTCACGAAAAGGTCATCGAATACGCGGCGCAGCGCGCGGTCAACACCAAGGACTACCTGGTGAAGGAGAAGGGAATCGACGCCTCCCGCATCACCGTAGACACGGGTACGGCCGACGCACAGAGCGTGGAAAACTACCTGGTGCCCGCCGGAGCCAACTTCTCCGCGGACGTGAGCGGAACCACGCCAGTGGACGAGAACACCGTGAAGCCGGAGGAGCGCAAGCCTCTCGGCGAGCGGCCTCATGGGCACCACAAGGCCGCTGCCCAGTAGAACCGTCGGGCCCTCGACCGGGAAGAACCGGCATCGAGGGCCCGAGCAGAATACGGTCATTTTTTGAGGCGCCTCTCGCAATCCATCGAGGCTGACCGGGTAGCTGGTCAGCCTCTTTGTTTGTCATAAAATCTCGTACGATAGATACGGAGTCTGTTCCTGCATGTGCTGTTCGCTTTTCTGCCTTGACCCACGTCCGCGAACTGCGAAGATTGCGCCGCTGCTGTGTGCCCTTCTTTTTGCGTGGATGGCCTTCAGGCTGCCGGCCGAAACTCCATGGAGCACGGTCGGCCCGGCAGGCGGAGATGCGCGCGCCTTCGCCGCGGAGCCGGGACAGCCGGATCACATCTATCTCGGAACGACGAGCAGTTGGATCTACGAATCGACCGATGGCGGCGCTTCCTGGCAGCGGCTGGCCAAGCTGGATGGTTCCGAAGACCTTGTCGTCGACAACATCGTGGTCGACTCTTCGAGTTCCGCGATTGTTTACGCGGCAGCATGGAAGCTCGGAGACTCCGGCGGCGGCCTCTGGGTGAGTCGTGACGGCGGCGGGAGTTGGGAAGAGCTGAAGGGTCTTCATGGGCAATCCATTCGCGCCTTCGTACAGGCTCCCTCCAATCCCAGGATCTTTTACGCCGGAACCTTGCAGGGCGTCTTTCGCAGTGACGACTCCGGCGCGACCTGGAAGCAGATCAGCCCGCCGGGCAGCGGCGAGATTCACGAAGTGGAGTCGTTGGCCGTCGATCCCCGCGATCCGCAAATCGTCTACGCGGGGACATGGCACCTGCCCTGGAAGACCCTCGATGGCGGCGCACACTGGCACAGCATCAAGAAGGGGCTCATCGTCGATTCGGACATCTTTTCGATCATTATCGATCCGGTTCACCCGCGCGAAGTTTTTCTGAGCGCCTGCAGCGGAATCTATAAGAGCGAAAGCGCCGGCGAACTCTTCCATAAGATCCAGGGCATACCCAATGAGGCGCGCAGAACGCGCGTCATCGTGCAGGATCCCGGCAATCGAAAGATTGTTTATGCCGGCACCACCGAAGGCCTCTACAAGACGCTGGACGGCGGGCGCACGTTTCGCCGCATGACGGGCGCCGACGTGGTCGTGAACGATGTGTACATCGACCCGCGGGACACCCAGCATGTTCTGCTGGCCACCGACCGCGGCGGAGTGCTTTCGAGCGCCAACGCGGCGGCCAGTTTTGCGGCCTCGAATACCGGCTTCTCGGAGCGCAAGGTCGAAGCCCTGCTGGTCGATCGCCACGACTCCTCGCGGCTCTACGCTGGTGTGGTCAACGACAAGGAATACGGCGGCGCATTCGTCTCCAACAACGGCGGCGCGGCTTGGGATCATATCGGCGACGGCCTCGACGGCCTCGACGTTTACGCCCTCGCGCAGGCGCCTGACGGGACGATCGTAGCGGGGACGAGCCAGGGCGTCTATGCGCTCCAGGACGGTTCGGCCGGCGGCGGCAATGGCGATCCTTCTCCGGTGTGGACACGCAGAAATACGATTGCCAACACGATTGTGAAAGCGGCTGTCGAAACCCTGCATGGGAAGCGCATCGATATCGAGAAGCGGGTCAAGGAAAAGCCGCATCAGCTCGACGGCCGCGTCAGCGGGCTCGATCTTTCGGGAGACGTCTGGATTGCCGCCGGCGCCGACGGCCTGTTCACCAGCCGCGATAAGGGCGCTACCTGGCAGGGCGGACCGGTGATGGGCGCCGGCGATTATCTCTCCGTCACCGCGCACGGCCAAGTGTTTGCGGCAGCGCGGCCCAATGGCGTGGTTCGATCGCGCGATGGGGGCCAGAGCTGGTACCCAATGCAGATTCCGCTGATGCTCACGCGGATTCACCGCGTCGCGTTCTCAACGGACGGAACCCTGTGGCTGGGGGCGCGCGAAGGCGTCTTCTTTACGCGCGACCTAGGCAAAACCTGGCAATGGATTCAACGGTTGCCGTTCCGCGACATCGACGATCTTTGGTATGACGCCGAGCTGAACAAGGTTCTAGTGAGCTCCCGGGCCAGCGACCAGATTTTCTCCATCGATCCTAAAACGCTGGACTGGAAATGGTGGCAGACCGGTTACGATATCGCGCTGATCCGCGTCTCAGGCCAGCGGATCGTGGCGGCCTCGCTCTACGACGGCGTGCTGCTCGAGCCGCTGGCTGCAGGGGCGGAAACCAGCAAACGATAACCCGGTTGGTACCGCGCATCAGGCAGAAAAAGGGAAATCGGCCAGTTTCCCTCAGGAGCTATACCGTTTTAGGAAATTCTGTATCCGAAGCCGCTATGGATGAGCCGACGCGACCTTAAGGAGCAGCGACCTCGAGGGGCATCCAAGCGGACACACGACTTCCTGAACGGCCCTATTGCAATTCCTGAGTCGTTGTATCCCGAAGCCGCTGTACTCAAGTCGACGCGACCCCCAGGGAGCGGCGACCTTGGACGGAATCCGAAAGGCCACAGCAACTCAGGAATTGCCCTAGCCCCTGCGGGACGCCTCGTAATGCAATTCGTCTCCGCTTCGCCTTTTTCCGCGCGCTCCGAAGCCCGTACCCTTTAAAGTGGCCCACTATCAGGAGGGCTGTTTCGCCGCGTTCTCCGGTATCATCGAACCATGGGCGCTGAAGCTGCCGATCGCCGCGAAGATGCGAAGTTCAGGACCCACGATCCTCGTCTCGAGCCGATTGCGGCCAAGGTCTTTACCGGCGAGCGCCTGGATTTTGACGACGGGCTGGCGCTTTACGCGTCGCCGGATGTGTTGGCCGTCGGCTGGCTGGCCAATATGGTGCGCGAGCGGTTGCATGGCGACGTGACGTATTTCAACGTCAATCGCCACATCAACCCCACCAACGTGTGCGTGGCCGCCTGCCGGCTCTGCGCTTTTGGCCGCAAGAAGGGCGACGCGGCCGGCTATACGATGGCTCTCGAAGAGGCGTGGCAGACGGCCGCCTCGGGCTATAGCGAAGCGGTCACTGAGTTTCACATCGTCGGCGGTCTTCATCCCGATCTGCCGTTCGAGTATTTCCTCGACCTGATTCGCGGGCTCAAAGAGCGCTTTCCCAAGGTTCACATTAAGGCGTTCACCATGGTCGAGGTCGCGTATCTGGCGCGCCGCGCGAAACTTTCGATCGAGCAGACGCTGATCGAGCTGCGCGACGCGGGCGTGGATTCGCTGCCCGGCGGCGGCGCGGAGATCTTTTCCGCGCGCGTGCGCTCCATCATCTGCGACCACAAGATCGACGGCGAAGAATGGCTGGAAACGGCGCGAACGGCGCACA
>JASHTH010000077.1 GCA_030040655.1 Acidobacteriaceae bacterium
GCCGTCGTCATGGAAGATCGAGGCCAGGTGATGAACGCGGTGGAAACATGGAACCGGTATCTGCGATTCGAGCGCGATCCGCGCTGGCTCGCCGAGGGCCGCGCCCGTCTGTCGGCGCTCGAGCAGAAGCTCGACCGGATGAAGACCCACGAGAGCCGGATGGAACAGCATTTGGCGACTCCGCAAGCCATGCGCGCCTTGGCCGCCGATTCCGGTGAGCTGGCGGCAATCGACGAGGAGCTTTCGAGCACTCTATTGCCGAAAATCCTGTTCGCCGCTTTTCCCGCTCCCGCGGATCGCTCGCGGGGCTCTCCGTGCGGCGATGCTTGCCGGGCCGCGCGCATTCTTCTCCACTCGCTCGCCGACTCCCTTGAAAGCAACCACCGGGACCCTTGGCTCGAACACTTCCTCCCTTCCGATTCTTCTCCGCCATCTTTGCAATTCACTCAGGCGGCGTGGGCTCTGGCCGATGCGATCGACGCCGATGTGCGCGGCGACTTCGCCATCGCGCTCAATTCCGCGACCCGGGCGCAGCGTCTTTTCCAGGCGGCCGGGAACGCAGCCGGCGAGGATCGCGCCGGCTATGAGCGCGTCTACGCCCTGCAGAGGAATTTCCGGTTCGAGCAGTGCGCGGCATCGGCCAAGACCCTGCTTCACCGCGATCCGCAGTTTGCCTGGATCCACATCCTGGCCGGTCTGGAGGATGCGACCTGCGATTCCGGCCCGGGAACCGCCACCGAACTTCCGCCGGAGATTGCCACCGTCCTGCGGCAGGCGCAAGAGCATCGTTACGTGCTTGTCGAACTGCGCGCCAGAAACGTCGAAGCCGCCACCGCGTATGAGTCCGGCGATGCCGAAGACGCCTGGCGCATCGACCTGGCTACAGTGCGCAAATTCTATTCCGGCGATTACCCGCCCTTCCGCATATCCACGACGATGGCCGGGCTGGCGCAGCTCGAAGCGTCCACGCCCAGAGCGCAACTGGCTTTGCTGCTTGAGCGGGAGTACGGCGCCATCCTCGAGTTGACGCGAAGCCGCGAGTTGTTTCTACGGCAACAAGTTTCGCTCGCCGGGGCAGCCATCCGCGCCGGCGATGCCGCCCTGGCCAATGACGCCATGCGGCGCGCCGCGAGCGAAATGGCGGCGGATGGGCAGTGGAAGCAGTTCAACGGCTTCCTGGCCGAAGACGAGATTGGAATGGCAAACTTTTATCTCGTCCGCGGCGCGCTCCAAGCAGCAGGACAGGCACTTGATGCCGCGCAGACGCGCCTGATCGGCGATGACGATTACGTACATCGCCGCAGTTATGCCGCTGCGCGAGGCCAGCTCGAACTCGCTCTCGGGCATCCCCAGGCGGCCGAATCGCTGCTTCGCAGCGCGATCCTGCACGAAGAGCGGCAGGCCGCCAACGCCGGAGCGGGGAACGTGATCTTCGCCCAGCAGGATCGCGTTCTGTACGCAGCGCTGGCTGCCGTTTGGCTGGCGCAAAAGCGACCCCGCGAACAAACCCTTGCCTTGTGGGAGAGATACCGCCTCCGAATCCTTGGCGAACCGGTGCCCGCATGCCGCCAGGATGCGCTCGATTGCCTTCAGACAGAGCTGGCGAAGGCCCTCCAGCGGATGGGCGGTCAGACTCTGACCGGCCAGATTGTTCTCGAAGACCGCGTCCTGCTGTATCGCGCCAACGCGCAAGGCATCGCATGGACTTCATTGCCCATCCGAGAAGACGATCTGCTGGCGGCTGCGGCGTCGCTCGAGCGTTCGACGGGCTCGCCGGAAACTTCGCTCGATTCCGTCCATCAGGCGGCGCGAAAAATCGGCCATCTGCTCTTCGATGGGCCGGACAATTTGTCCGGGTCGAATGCGGGGCTCCTCGTCGAATCGGATCCGGCGCTTGGCAATCTGCCTTGGGCTGCTGTGGAAACGGCGGGAGGACCCATAGGGCTGCGCTTCAACCTCGAGGATTGCCCTTCGATTCTGCTGGCGCCGCGGCACGATTCGTTCCAGCGCGCCACGGGAAGCCCTTTGGTAGTCGGAGCGTCGATTGCGGCAGGCGACGATGCGCCGTTGCCCGAAGTTCCCCGCGAAGCGCTCGACGTCGCTCAGCGCATGCGCAATCCCGACCTCTTGATGGCCGGCAACGCAACCGAAGCCCGAGTGGTCGCGGCCATGACCGGCGCGCCGGCCATTCACTTCGCCGGCCACGCCGTACAACGCGCCGGAACCACGCGCCTGTTGCTCGCCGGCTCGGCCTCGACCGAAAAATCGTACCTGGACGGCAATCTGCTGCGCAAGCATCCCCCGCGCGCAGCCCGTCTCGTTGTCTTTTCCGCCTGCGCCAGTGGAAAAAGGGAAGAAGGCTGGAATCACGGTATGGGAGATATCGTGAACACGCTAGCCGCTCTGGGAGTCCCAGAGGTGGTCGCCACCCACTGGCAGATCGACTCCGCCTCCGCTGTTCCCATGATGGACGTCTTTTACGAGAGCTTAGCCCGCGGGTTCACAGTTCCCCAGTCGCTGACCCTGGCGCGGCAATCCCTCATCCGCGACCCTCGATACCGGCACCCCTACTACTGGGCGGCCTATTACGCCTCGGGTACGGGAATCACGGATTTAGGCGAGGTGTTTCATGGCAAAGACAGCAGGTAGTTCCACGGCAGCAAATTCTCCCCAGCTCGACGTCGTCATCGACGGCACGTGGGTCATCGTGCCCAGCGTAAATGCAGCCGGCAATATCGTCGGCGTCGACGTCTACTCTCCCTCTTGCGGCCATCCGCTTGGCGCGCTCTTCGTCACTCAGATCAACCCCAATCCGTGGCCCGCCGCGAATGCCTTCTACATGCTCGACGATCACAATCTTTACCTGGCCGTCCGGCGCTCTTCCGGCTCGCAGGCGGGAATGCCCATCAGCGGCATCGACAAGACTGTGAACCATTGCCTGCCGCAGAAACGTCCCCTCGGCTCTAGCTGGGACCTGGTGCTGGCCATTGGCGCGGGCCCCGATGCCTGGGCTTCCGCCGACACCGTTCTTCCGCAGACCACCGGCCCGTCCGGCAAGGTCGTGCCCTGCTTCAGCGGAAAAGACGCCCCTCCCGGGAAGGTCTCTTCGCTGCAGACGCTCAGCTACAAAGGCGTCACGGGAATCGATTTCTGTGGCGCGCCGGCCGCGCTGCAGGCGCTGCTCCCTTCACCCTGGAAGGGAAGCGGATCGCTCATCTTCGAAGGAGAAGTGCCCTACCAGCCAACCATGCAACACCAGCGCCAGGCTTTCACCGCCATGGCCGGCCTGGCCGGATTGGATCTGGCTCTCGACTATCCCATGCCCTCGCCCCCGCCACCGCCTCCGCCACCTGGCGGCGCGATGAAACCCATGGTCCGCACCGGAGATCCCTGCGGTTACTCGCTCATCGTGCTCCCGACATCGTGATCCTCGGCGCCGAGCGACGGCTGTTCATCGAACAAGTTTTGGTCTCGCCCTTTCTGCGAATTCCGCAGGATGGGCGAGCCCCACATCTGCGGTTCTACGCAAATTGGTCCAGGCTGAAGCCGAGCTCGTACGTTTCTCCG
>JASHTH010000597.1 GCA_030040655.1 Acidobacteriaceae bacterium
GGATCGACGCTCGTATACGAGAGATTATTCTAGAATCATGATTGCGCATAGCGAATGGAAGCAGGGCAATACGTTCCAAGGCATCTCGGATGAGGGCAACAAGGTATTGTTTGACGGAGATCCCAAGCACAGCCACGGCCCAAGCCCCATGCAAGCCGTGTTGATGGGGCTGTGCGGCTGCACCAGCGTGGATGTGGTTTCGATTTTGCAGAAAAAGCGGCAGGGGCTCACCGGGCTGCGCGTGACGGCGGAGGCGGAGCAGGCTCCCGAGCCGCCGCGCGTCTTCACGCGCATCCACCTTACTTATGCGGTGCGCGGCAAGCTGAGCCGAAAGGCCGTGGAAGATGCGGTTGCGCTTTCGAAGAACAAGTACTGTTCGGTGTCGAAGATGCTGGAGAAAGCCGCGGAAATCGATTACGAAATTGTCTACCCCGACGGCGAGCCTGAGCCATGATGCGACGCGTTTTCTTTAACTTCTTTCAGGTTGCCTCGCTGCTTCTGCTGCTGGTCGCCGCGGGATTGCTGGCCGCGATCACGACCATGCACTTCGCCATCCATGGCGCCGAAGTCCAGGTACCTTCGCTCAAAGGCATGACCGTGGCGGAGGCGCGCAGCCAGACGTCGGGGCTTGGATTGAGTCTGGACGTGGATAATCGCTACTATTCGGCCGCCGTGGCGGCGGGGCACATTCTCACGCAGTCTCCTCCGACGGGAACGGTGGTGCGGCGAGAGTGGAGGGTCCGCGTATCGGAGAGCCTCGGCCCGCAGAAGGTCGATGTTCCGGACACGGTAGGCAGCGCGGAGCGCGTGGCGGCTCTCCGGCTGCGGCGCGCGGGGCTCGAGGTCGGCGCGGTCGCGCAACTGCCTTGGGCGAATGGGGCCGAGGGCACCGTGCTGGCGCAGGACCCGCCGGCTCATGCGCTCGATATCGAGCGGCCCAGCGTGAACCTGCTCGTCGCCGCGCCTGACGACGCGACTCCCGACGGCTACGTAATGCCCGATCTTGTCGGAGTCCCGGTCGTTGCCGCGCAAGCGGAGCTTGCCAAGGTGGGAATCGCAACGGCACCGCCGGCCTTCGTCGATGTGCCGGTGGCGCCGGTGGGGAGCGGAGCCACTCCGCCGCGGCTGCCGGTGGCTCCGGGTTCGGTGATCGCGCAAGAGCCTCAAGCAGGTGGACGTGTCGACCAGAGCATCCAAGTGAAATTGACGGTGGCAAAGTAAAGACGGCCGATTTTCTTTTGGACGACGGGACCGTTGAGCTTGTTTCGGGATAGCTGGGTCCGATCGCATGATGAACCTCAGGGGTTAAAGCCCCTCTGTCACGTACGGCCGCATTGGGCACGACTGAAGAGGTTGCGGAAAAACTCCTAGGATCGGTTTCTCGCGGGCTGAAGCCCGCGAGAAAAATCAAAAACAAAGGTCTTGTTCGGCACGGCTAAAGCTGTGCCCTTTCAAAACCGCTCGCAGAGCGAGTTTTTCCGCAACCTGTGAAGTCGTGCCCTGTTACAGGAGATTCTTGAAACAAGCTCTTGGCATTCGGGCGCCCCAATCGGTCGAGGCATAGCGCTATTGGCAGATCGCTCACAGCTTTCCTGGCCTGACTTCTCTCACGCCTGGCGCGCGCTGCGCCATCGCAACTTCCGGCTTTACTTCGGCGGGCAAGGCATCTCCGTCATCGGCACGTGGATGACGCGCGTGGCCACGTCGTGGCTCGTCTACCGGCTCACCAAGTCTCCGGTGTTGCTGGGAACGGTGAGCTTCGCCGGGCAGATCCCCACGTTTCTGCTGGCGCCGTTCGCGGGCGTGGCGGTCGATCGCATCGACCGGCGCACGCTGCTGGTGTGGACGCAGACGCTGGCCATGCTGCAGTCGTTCGCGCTGGCGGTGCTTACGCTCTCTCATCGCATCAACATCGCCGAAGTGCTGGCGCTCAGCGCGCTGCAGGGGCTGATCAATGCCTTCGACATGCCGGGCCGGCAGTCGTTCATGATCAAGATGGTCGAAGACAAGGCCGATCTTTCCAATGCCATCGCCATCAACTCGTCGATGGTGAATGTGGCGCGGCTGATTGGCCCGTCGCTCGCGGGCGTGGT
This sequence comes from Acidobacteriaceae bacterium, assembly GCA_030040655.1. GTDB lineage: Bacteria > Acidobacteriota > Terriglobia > Terriglobales > Acidobacteriaceae > Telmatobacter. The sequence goes on from JASHTH010000597.1 coordinate 2,094, forward strand.
CATTGCCGTCAGCAATGAGGGCTGGTGCTTTACGGTGGACGGCATCAGCTACATCGCCGTCATCGCTTCCCTGCTGATGATGCGCGTACCACGCGACACCCGGGAGCAGGCCCGGGCAAGCACGATTTCGCAGCTCCGCGAAGGATGGGCGTATGTCACGCACTTCGCGCCGATTCGCGACATCCTGATGCTCTTCGCCCTGGTGAGTCTCATGGGATGGCCGTTTATGGTGCTGATGCCGATCTTCGCCGTGCAGGTTCTGCACGGCGGGCCGAACACGCTCGGGTTCCTGATGGGCGCAGTTGGCGTCGGATCGCTGATCTCGGCGCTAACGCTGGTCGTGCGGCGTTCGGTTCGCGGGCTGACGAAGATGATCCCGATTGCCGCCGCGGCCTTCGGCGTGGGGCTCATCTGCTTTGGGCTTTCGCACACTCTCTGGCTTTCCATGCCGCTCATGCTGCTCACGGGCTTCGGCATGATGCAGGGCCTGACGGCGAGCAACACGATTCTGCAAACGCTGGTCGACGAACACATGCGCGGGCGAGTCATGAGCTATTACACGATGGCCTTTGTCGGCATGGCGCCCTTTGGCAGCCTGCTCGCCGGGGCGCTGGCGCACGTCATCGGCGCGCCGCGCACGGTGATGCTCAACGGAATCGCGTGCATTTTGGGGTCGCTATGGTTCTGGTCGCAGCTCAAGTCCATCCGGCGCGAGATGCGGCCGATCTACGAGCGGCTGGGCATCCTTCCGCAGGCGAACCTGGTGGCCGAGGAGAGCGCGGAGGGATGAGAATTCGCCACTTTTCAGAGACCCGGATCTCATCGGAGCTCGCGCCTTGACCGGGGTTCTCAAAGTGGTACCTGCAATCGATCCACTCGTCACCGGCGCTCGTGACAGCCGGGGTTGTCTCGGGTTACCCTGATGCAGGCGCGCGTAAGGACGCGACCGGGAAGTAGCGAGATACTTATGCCCATTCAATCCACCGCGAAAATCTGGCACAACGGCAACCTCATTCCCTGGGAGCAGGCGACGATCCACGTGATGAGCCATGTGATTCACTATGGCTCCAGCGTCTTTGAAGGCATTCGCTGCTATGGGCAGCCGCACGGATCGGCGGTCTTCCGGCTGCCCGAGCACATGCAACGGCTGTTGGATTCGGCCAAGATTTACCGCATGGAGCTGCCGTTCACGCTGGACGAGTTGTGCGCCGGCGTGGTGGATACGATCGAGGCCAACGGGGTTGCGCCGTGCTACATCCGGCCGATCGTCCTGCGCGGGTACGGCGAGATGGGAGTGAATCCCAAGGGCTGCCCCATCGAGGTCTATATCGCCAACTTCCCGTGGGGCAAGTATGTGGCCGGACATGGCGGCGCGGACGTTTGCGTCTCAAGCTGGAACCGGCTGGCGCCGAACACGATGCCGGCGTTGGCCAAATCCGGGGCCAATTACATGAATTCGCAACTTATCCGGATGGAGGCGGACGCGAACGGCTATGCCGAGGGCATCGCGCTGGACGTAAATGGGCTGGTGAGCGAGGGATCGGGCGAGAACGTGTTTATCGTGCGCAGCGGCGTGCTGTACACGCCGCCGCTGGCCAACTCGGCGCTTTCGGGCATCACGCGCGATAGCGTGCTGACGCTGGCGCGCCATCTTGGCCTGACCGTCCTCGAGCAGCCGATTCCCCGCGAGATGCTGTACATCGCCGACGAGGTGTTTTTTACCGGGACGGCGGCCGAGGTGTCGCCGATTCGCTCCATCGATAAGGTGGTCGTTGGCGACGGCAATCCGGGCGAAATCACCAAGCAGATCGCCGACGAGTTCTTCGGAATTGCCAACGGTCTGAAACCGGACCGATTCGGATGGCTGACGCCCGTCAAAGTGAATGCGCAGGAGCCGGTGACGGCGTAGACGGGCGTGAGACAGTCGAAACGCGTTGCATTCCAAGGGCAAATGGCGGCGCCGGCGCACCCATCTACTGCCACGCCTTGAAAACCCGGAGTTGAGGCAAGCGCCGGTCGACGACCGTATCGAATGAAGGAACGGGTTGCCGCAATCAAGCCGGTCTCAGTCGGCTATTTCCTACTTCATAAATCTTCTTTTCTCCTTGACACTTCGATTCGCCGGACGAAGACTCCAGTGGAGGTGTACGTTATGCCTGCGATTGACTGGACGACTGCGATTCATTACGCGCTCCTGGTTCAAATTGCCGAAGATGTTCAACCGCAGGATGAGTATTCTCCCGCGAACATCGCTGCCATCAATGCTCTCGGCTACGAATTTCTGCAAACCCTCTACGGCAACGAGCTCGCCACCGATGTCGACTCGCACATCGGCGAGATCGTCACATACGGATTCCTGGGAGTTTCGGCGGGCGGGGAACTGGTTGCCATTGTGCGCGGCACCGACACCATCTTCGAGTGGATTCACGATGCCTCGTTCCTGATGGTGCCGAATCCGATCCATAGCGGATCGGGCACCACCGAGGATGGTTTCACCGCAATCTATAAGTCATTGCGCGTTGGACGCGATCCAGCATCGGCGACCGCCGCAGCCTCGGCAGCGGCTTATATTCACGCTGGCACGGCAACGTCGGCGACGGTCGCGGGCCACAGCCTGGGGGGAGCACTTGCGTCGCTGCTGACCATGGATATCGCACTCAACAGCGAATGCAGAACGCCCACGGTTTACACATTCGCCAGCCCCAGAACCGGCGATCACATGTTTGCCGGTTCCTTCGATGCGCTCATTGCCAATAGCTACCGCGTCTTCAATCGCTCCGATCTCGTTCCTCACCTTCCTCCGATTCTGCCGCTGCCCTACGAGCACGTGAACTTCCCCTTCGAGCTGGTCGCGCCGATGAACGCAATTCAACCGAACATCCTTTGCGCCCATCATTTAACGACATACCTATGGCTGATGGGCCAGCAGGTGGGCAAAAACCCGTTCCCGGCAAACAAGGAATGCCAGGGCAGTGCTTATCCGGGTCCGCCGCCGCCGCAGTAGAGATGGGGTTCGTCGACGATCGGCTGGAGAGGTTGCGGCGTCCGCGCGGGAAAAACCAGGACGGCGGGCGCGACTGCCGGGCGTGGATTCCTGAAGTGCGCCATTGCCTCCGGGGCCAGTGGGTCGAGGTATCATCACATTACAGCGAGGCGTATTCGGCATAACCTGCGCCGGATCCGGCATTCCTGGCACGAGGAAGATCCCTGTCTTTGAAACCTGACATGACAGTGCGGCTGGCTGGTCTCGAGCTGGCCAATCCCGTCATCGCCGCCAGCGGCACCTTCGGTTACGGAATCGAGTTTGAAGAGATCGTTTCGCTGGAGCGGATCGGTGCGTTCGTCACCAAGGGCATCTCGCTGGAGCCGATGACCGGCCACAAGCCGCAGCGCATCGTGCAGACTGCGGCAGGGATGCTCAACGCCATCGGGTTGCAGAATGTCGGCGTCGAAGAATTCCTCAACCGCAAATTGCCGGCTCTGGCCAGATACCCCACGTGCAAGGTCATCGTCAACGTCTTTGGCTATACCGTGGCCGACTATGTGGCGGTCATCGAGCGGCTCAACGGCGCCGAAGGGATCGCGGCCTACGAGCTCAATGTTTCCTGCCCTAACGTGCATGCAGGAGGCATGGCCTTCGGAGCCGATCCTGGGTCGCTGCAGTATCTTGTCCGGCGGGCCAAAGCCGCCAGCCGGCGACCGCTGATGGTCAAGCTCTCGCCCAACGTGACCTCGATTGCGCACATGGCCAAGGTGGCGGAGGGTGCGGGGGCCGACTTCGTGAGCCTGGTCAACACCTTCCTGGCCATGTCGATCGACACGGAAACGCGGCAGCCGCGCCTCAGTAACGTCACGGGCGGCCTCTCCGGGCCGGCGATCAAGCCCATTGCTCTGCGCATGGTGTACGAGGCGGCGCGCGCGGTCAGGATCCCCGTCGTGGGGATGGGCGGAATCGTGACCCCGGAGGATGCTGTCGAATTCCTGATTGCCGGAGCGACCGCCATCCAGGTGGGCACGGCCAGCTACGCCGACCCGCGCGCGACCGAGAGGCTGGGGCGCGGTCTGGAATCGTGGTGCCGGAGCCACCAGGTCGAGCGAGTCGCCAGCCTTATTGGAGCGCTCGAGATTCCCAGCCAGTAAAGGCTGCTGAGTTCCATTCCCTGGGTGCGATTCACGCCTGCCACCGGCTTGGCTCTTCGAATTGTCCGCGCCTCGGCTCGCCCTGCCCTTTGCGAGAATCGCTATAGTGTCAAAAGAGTAACCAGCACGGCGCAATTCATCCGTGTGCGCGGGCGGCTGTGTTGTCATAGTGGTCATTGGGATCCACTGCGGAGCGCAGACGAGTATTTCGACGCGGCAGGATTCCCAGGCCGCGAAGGATGCGATGACGGAAAACGACCCGAGCCTGTGCGAAGGGACGGTGCTGCTGGCCAGCACGAGGACCTCGACCGTTGCTTCTCGCATGGCGATTCGCTTCGCCGATGCAGGATGCCGGGTGGCTGCAATCTATCCGTCGCGGACGCATCCGCTGTCGAGCACGCAGGCGGTGGGAAGGCATTTCCACTACAGCATGGTCGATCCGCTGCAAACCATACTTGCCGCATTGCGCGAGAGCGGCGCCAGCTTGGTGTTGCCCTGCGACGGGCTGACGGTACGGCATCTTCATGCGCTGTACGCGGTGCTGCCGGCCGCCGAGGACGGAGCCAGGACCGCGGAGATTCTTCAGAAGTCGCTGGGTGATCCGGCCGCGTATCTGCTAATCGACTCTCGCCATGAAGTGCAGACCGCCGCGCTTGCGGAAGGATTGAGGGCGGCTCAGTCGTTCGCGCTGGGCAGGGCGACGGATCCGGAGACGATCGCGAAGGCGCTGCCGTTTCCGTGGGTTTTGAAGACCGACTACATCGCCAGTGGCTCGGGCACGCGCGTTGTACCCAGTTTGTCGGCGGCAAGAAAGATGATTCGGCGCGCCGGCGCGCCGCCGAATTTGGCCATAGCCATGGGTCAGTTGCTTGTAGAAGGCGAGCGGGCCGCGATGGGGGAATGGCTGCGCGCCATGCGGCCTGGTCTGTCGGCGCAGCGCCCGGTTCCGGGCGTACCGGCCAACACCGTAGCCTCCTGCTGGGCCGGCGAGGTTTTGTCCTTGATTTCCGTGCAGGCTGTACAGGTAACCGGCCGCCCAACCGATCCGCCGGCCAAGGTTGAAATCATTGCCAATGAGGAGATGGTGCGCGCGGCGCGCAGAATGACGGAAAAACTCGGCCTCTCGGGATTTCAAGACTTCGAATTCATGCTCGATGCGGATTCAGGGCAAGCGACATTGACGGAAATCAACCCCTACTGCGTGGCGCCAATGTATTTGAACGCCGGACCCGGCCACGATCCTGTCGATGCGCTTTGCCGCCGTTGGCTGGGTAGGCCGCCGGCACGGCAAACCCCGGTGCATCCCGGCCGGTTGATCGCCTACTTCCCGCAGTCCTGGATGGCCGACCCGTCCGACCCGATGCTGGAAACAGGCGCCTACGACATGCCGGTGCAGGATCCGCATTTGGTGAATCACGTGATGCGGATGGTGCGTCGCAACCGGCGATATTCGGCTATTCAGTCTGGCGTTCGGGCTTGGTTGCGCCGTGACGCGCAGGGATAAGCCGCCCGGAGCTTGCGCCGTCGACCGCGTAAGGCTGGAGCCGGTCTATCCCGGTTCCACGGTGCGGCTCTTGCGGCCCAGGGAAAGGAATCTGTCTTTCAGACTGCTTAGCCGCGAGGGAAGGTCGGGCGAGGCTGGCTCCGAAGCAACGGCGCCAACGGGTTGCGCAGCGACGCTGCCATTCGACGGGGTTTGCGGCTCCGGCTGCTGCAAGAGAATGGGGGCTGGAGCGGAAGGAGGTGCAACGGGTATCTCTGCGTTGGAATCCTGCATTGCGACGGCCGTTTGGCCGATCGCGGCGGGTTGAGGCTCGAGATCGTTGGACGGAGGAGCGGGCTCGGGATCGCCCTTCGAAGACGGATCCGCCAGCCACCACTGGGTCCCGTTTGCGGAGCCGAAAACGGGCTGATTGGCTTTGGCGATTTCAGATAATCTTCGTGAGCGCGACATAACCGACTTCTATTGTACTGCCGGAAGGGAGCCGAGGGGGAGGGACGGCGATCAGTATATCGCGGCGGTTCAAGTTGCAGCGCGGCGTAGTCACAAAACGACGCGGGGAAACTCTGGCCCACCAGGCGCCGTTCATGTTTCCCGTCGCAATCCCAGATGATACGTCGAAATTTACCGGGGGCAGATACACCTTCTGTGGAATGGCCGGAAGCCTGGGGAGCCGTTCGCATAGGAAGTGTTTGCCATTGCAGACCGGAAGTCCAAGATGTCCCGATGTACTACACTCGTTCCAATGCGTTTCTACAGCCGCCATATCTCGGAGCCCCCAAGCGAAGCAGCTCTTTCTTTAAGAAAGAGCCGCTATCCAATGGCGCCCGAAAGGGAGTGCAGAGGCTGTGCAACCGCTCGAAGCGGCAGATTGAGCGTCTGGCAAGCTCGGTGAACCGTCGCTTCACGGATCACCCGGCGCGACCGCAATAAGATAGAAGAGGGGAGAACTTGGAACTGACGGACACGATTCTGGTCACCGGCGGAGCAGGATTCATCGGGTCGAACTTTGTCCTGGACTGGTTTCCCCACGAAGACGGAAAGATTGTCACTCTCGACAAGCTTACTTATGCGGGCAACCTGAGCAATCTCGACTCGCTTGCCGGAGACGCGCGGCACACGTTTGTGCCCGGCGACATTTGCGATGCAGACCTGGTTCGCGATCTGCTGGAAAAGCATCGGCCGCGCGCGATTGTTCACTTTGCCGCGGAGAGCCACGTGGATCGGTCCATTAACGACCCGGGAGAGTTCATTCGCACCAATGTACAAGGTACCTTCAATCTTCTCGAGCGGGCACGGCGCTATTGGGAAGAGCTTGAGGAGCGGCATCGCCAACAATTCCGTTTTGTGCAAATCTCAACCGACGAAGTTTATGGCTCGCTCCGGCCGGAGGAACCCGCATTCTGCGAAAGCACGCCATATTCTCCGAACAGTCCTTACGCTGCCTCCAAGGCCGCCGCGGATCACCTGGTCCGCGCCTATCACCATACATATAGGCTGCCGGTGTTGACGACGAATTGTTCCAATAACTACGGCCCCTATCAATTCCCCGAGAAGTTGATTCCCTTGATGCTGCTGAACGCGCTCGAAGGCAAGCCCCTTCCGATCTATGGAGATGGGATGAACATTCGCGATTGGCTGTATGTGCAAGATCACTGCGCGGCAATCCGCTGCGTGTTGAAAAAGGGAAGCCCCGGCGAAACTTATAACATCGGCGGGAGGAGCGAGCTCACGAATCTGCAGGTGGTAACCACGATCTGCGACATTCTCGACGAGATTTGCCCCGATCCGAGCCTGGGATGCCGAAGAAGCCAGATGACATTTGTGAGGGACCGGCCCGGACATGATCGTCGCTATGCGATTGACGCGCGAAAAATCCACAATGATCTCGGCTGGTCGCCGCAAACGCCGTTCGAGCAAGGGATCCGGCAAACGATCCTCTGGTATCTCGGCCATCGGCATTGGGTCTCCGACATCCGCACGGGCGCCTATCAGGAATGGCTGCAACTGAATTACAGAGGTCGATGAATGCCGCGAAAGGGGATCATTCTCGCCGGAGGATCGGGTACCCGGCTCTATCCGCTTACCGCTTCGATCTCCAAGCAGTTACTGCCTATTTATGACAAGCCGATGATTTATTACCCGCTCAGCATACTTATGCTGGCCGGAATCCGCGAGATTCTTGTCATCTCCACTCCCGAAGATACTCCACGATTCAGGGCTCTGCTCAAGGACGGATGCCAGTGGGGTTTGCGCATAGATTATGCGGTGCAGCCCCGGCCTGAAGGACTGGCCCAGGCGTTTCTGATCGGCGAGGAATTCCTTGGTGAAAGTCCGAGCGCGTTGGTGCTGGGAGATAATATCTTTTTCGGATATTCGTTGTCGGAGCAGTTGCGTGCCGCTTCCAGCGATGCCCCGGGAGCCACGATCTTTGCCTATCGCGTCAGAGACCCGGAGCGCTATGGAGTCATCGAATTCGACGCGACAGGACGCGCAATGAGCATTGAGGAGAAGCCGGAGAATCCTAGGTCGCAATTCGCCGTAACCGGACTTTATTTTTACGACAGCGACGTAGTTGAGATCGCGAATTCGATCCAGCCGTCGGCGCGCGGAGAACTTGAAATCACCGACGTGAACCGGCACTATCTTGAACGCGGAGATCTCCATGTCAAGCTCCTCGGACGCGGCACTGCCTGGCTCGACACCGGCACTCCGGATTCACTGCTCGAAGCTGCCACGTTTATTCAAACCATGGAACGTCGCCAGGGAATGAAGATCGCTTGTCTGGAAGAGATCGCCTACCGCATGCGCTTCATTTCTGCAGAAGATGCGGCGAGGTTGGCCGAGCCGTTGCGAAAAAGCGGCTATGGCGAATATATTCTATCGATTTTGCGCGAAGAAGGCGCTCTTTGAAAGCCAAGGAGAGAAACATTGCAGGTTCAGGAGACTTCGATTCCCGGCGTGCTGATCCTTCAGTTCCCGGTTCATCGCGACGAGCGAGGATTCTTTCAAGAAGCCTACAGGCGCGACGCCTTGCGGGAAGCGGGCATCGATATCGATTGGCCACAGGACAATCTGTCGGTCTCCGCCAGGAATGTCGTCCGGGGATTGCACTATCAAATCGTTCGGCCGCAGGCGAAGCTGGTTCACGTCGTTCATGGCGCGGTATTCGATGTAGCGGTCGATATCCGAAAGTCCTCGCCGACTTTGGGCCGGCATTTCGAAATCGAATTGACCGCCGGCGATGGAACAGCCCTCTACCTTCCGACCGGAATTGCGCACGGATTCGTAGCGTTGGCGCCCATGACGACCTTCTTCTACAAAGTCAGTGAGCCTCATTATCCACCAGGGGAACGCACCATACTTTGGAACGACCCTGAGCTATGCATTTGTTGGCCGATTCCGCCGGCAGATGCCATTGTTTCCGAGAAGGACCGGCGCGGTGTTTCCTTGCGTTCCGCAGAAATATTTCCGTAATTCACATGCTCGCGTCAGATCGCATTGCCCTGTAACTCACGCATCACCTCCGCCAATGCGGTCTGCCATGGCGCCAGGCGAATGCCCGTCGCGCGTTCCAGCTTGTCGCAATTGAGGACCGAATTGCGCGGTCGTTTGGCCGGCGTAGAATACTGTCGGGTTGAGATCGGAACAAGTTCCGGCACAACGGTCTTAGCCCCGAAACTGGCGAAGATTTCTTTGGCGAAGCCAAACCAGGTCGTCGACCCGGCACATGCCATGTGGTAAATGCCCGGATCCATGGGCGCGCTTTGCCCATCCTCAAGCCTATTTAGAATCGCGAGGGTCGCGTGAGCAAGCTCTTTTGCGCTGGTCGGGGCGCCGATCTGATCGTCGACGATGGTGAGCCTCTCGCGCTCGCGCGCCAGGCGCAACATGGTTCGCAGAAAATTGCTGCCGTGCGCGGCATAGACCCAGCTCGTGCGAAAGATGAGATGAAGGCAGCCGGTGGATGCGATTCCCTGCTCTCCTTGCACCTTGGTCCGGCCATAAACATTCAGCGGGCTGGGGGTATCGGATTCCTTCCAAGGCGAGGTTGCTGAACCGTCGAAAACATAGTCGGTAGAAAAATGGATCAGCCATGCATCCAGGGCGCGCGCTTCCTCGGCAATGATCTTTGGTGCAACTGCATTCACAGCGTGAGCTAATTCCGGCTCGCTCTCCGCACGATCCACAGCCGTGTACGCTGCTGCGTTGACAATGAATCGCGGCCGTGCCCTCCCGATGACGGAGCGAAGCCCGGCTTCGTCGGCCAGATCCACATCGCGACGCGAAAGCGCAAGCAAATCGGATTCCTCGCGCATCGCCCTTTGGAGTTCGACTCCCAGTTGGCCGGTGGACCCGAAAAGTAAAATGCTTGCCAAGCTGGGCCACCTATTCTTAGCGGATAGACTTCCGAGAACCATCCACTGGCCGCGGGCCGGGTCGTTTGTGATCTATGGCCTGCTGCCTTCGAAATACATCTCAATCTCTTCCAGCGACTTACCCTTGGTTTCCGGAAGATAGAAAGCAGCAGTTATAAAGTAGATCACCGTACAGGCAGACCAAAAGTAAAACATCGTGGCGTACCCGAAGTTTCCCACCACGGGAAGGAAGACGGCCGCAATCAGGGTCGAAGCTCCCTGGTTCAGGACGAGCGAAATCCCCATGCCGACCGAGCGAATGCGCGTAGGCATAAGCTCCGACATAGCAAGCCACACCACGACTCCAGGGCCCATCGCGTAGGAACAAATGAAGAGCGCCAAACATGCGGTAATGAGCCATCCGGTTCTTTGCGGCGGAACCGGACCATAAAAGGCGCGATGAATTCGAAGTGGGGAGCGATCGCGCGACGTTTCCGGAGTCAAGGTCAAAACCGGGTCGGCCTCGTTGCTTACTACCGAAGCCATATGTTCCCCGTGGCCATAAGAATAGAGGACAGTCAGGGCCATAGGAGCGTTCGTATCGGGGGCGGCACCGAGCGTCGATGCACTTACCGGAAATGTCAACGTGTTGCCAGTTTGGGCCGCCTCCAACTTACTCTTCACATCCACGCGGCCCGATTCGGCGGCGACGAAGATCGATCCGCCGGCAGCGAGCGCGATCACAATGCCGGCGGTGCCGATGCGCAGCAGAAAGGTACGGCCCTTCTTATCGACGAGCGACACCCCAACGAGCGTCATGACGCAATTGAGGACGATGACAGCGACGTCGCCCTGAGTGGCGCGGTAGGCAGTCATTCCGGCCTGTTTGAGAATAATTACGAGAAAGCCCAGTATGGAATTGATTCCCGTGGTCTGATTGCAGGTCATGATGACGCAAGCAATGATGAAGGGGACCACGTATTTGCGGCGCAGCAGAGTACCCGCTGCACCTTTGGCTTTGGCTTCGCGCCGTTCGGCGGCGATGGCCTGCATTTCGCCGAATTCGGTTTGGGCCGCATCCTCCGGAGTGGAGCGGCGCAGCGCCGCCAGCGCCTCGTCCGCGCGTCCACGGAGCAACAGCCAGCGCGGCGACTCGCTGAGACCAAATGCGCCGAGAAAAAAGATAATCCCTGGATAAACGACGGCCAAAAACATGCCGCGCCAGGCGTGATTTTGCGCGGCGCGAAGGAGAACAGCATTGTTTCCGGCCAGGGCGATCGCTGCCTCGGCCTGGCGCGTGTACAGCCAACCTACAATCGCCGCGCAGACGATGCCGAAAGTCAGCATGAACTGAAAGATGGCCGTTCCCCGGCCGCGCGTTTGCGCGCCGAGGCACTCGGCCAGATAAAGCGGGACCACGACGGCGATCACTCCGCCGCTGACACCCTGCAGCAGTCGTCCGGCGAAGAGCACAACAAATCCCTGGGCCACAACGATGACGCAAACGCTCACCACAAACATCAGGCCGCTGACGATCATCAACTTCTTACGGCCGAAGAAATCCGCCAGCACTCCGGCTACAAGCGATCCGAACATGCTGCCGCCGAGGACGGCGGCGACGATAAATGAAGTCTCTTCGACAGTGAGATTGATGGTCTTGCTCAAATAGAGCAACGCGGCGGCGATGATGCCTACATCGATGCCGTATAAGAGCCCGCCGAGCCCGGAGATAAAGAGCAAATACCTTGAATAGCGTCGGACACTGGCTTCGCTTGCCGGGTTCGATCGACGGGTTGACTGTGCCATCTCGAAATCGGGTTCTTGCAGCGCGGAAGTACGGGGTGCAGTTCCGCTCAAGGATATCATAGGCAGTCCGAAGCGCCGGTTCGATCCGATGGGGCCAAGCGGAGGAGAGACGAACGCGTTGGCTGCGCACAAACCGCGGGATGCGTCGCAAGGCCGCTTGATCGCCAACCCGGCAATCGATCGTTTAAGCTATTGAACGATGGAAATCGAACGAGACAATGTGGAGAAGCCGCTCAAGAAGCTGCGGAAAGCCCTGAAGCGCTTCCCCGACGATCCCTCGAGCCGCAAGGTGCACTCTCTGCGCACGAATGCCCGCCAGCTGGAAGCCATTGTCGATGCGCTCATGCTCGACAGCAAGAAGAAGACGCGCCAACTGCTCAGGTCCGTCACGCCGGTACGGAAGGCTGCGGGAGATGTCCGCGACATGGATGTACTCGTAGCCAATGTGCTCGCGCTTTCACAAAGCGATGGAGACGACTCGCTCGTTCGGCTGGTGGAGCACCTGGGAGAGCGGCGCGTGGAAAGCGCCCGCGACCTGAGCCAGACGGTGGCCGCCAAAAGGAAGACTGCCCGCCGCAGCCTGAAGCAGTACGCCAGATTGGTGGGGAGAGAATTCCGGGGAAAAAATCGCAGCCTGGCGAACGTGGAACCTGTGGCCGCCGGGCTCGTGACGGAGCTCACGGATTGGCCGGAACTGAGTGAGGAGAACATCCACCCGTTCCGCATCAAGGTGAAGCAGCTGCGATATATGCTTCAGCTGGCAAGAGAGTCCGACAAGGCCGTCGTGGATACATTGGGGCAGGTGAAAGACATGGTGGGCGACTGGCACGATTGGCAGGAACTGGCGAAGATTGCAAAGAGCGTGCTCGATCCTGAAGAAGATAAGACCGCCTTGAAAAAAATCGAAGAAATCGGTCATAAGAAATTCAAGGATGCTTTGACGGTGGCAAATCAAGCACGAACGAAGTATTTCAGAAACGGCCGGGTCGGCCAGCCCGCGAGGCCGAAGCAGAAGCGAGCACGACGTAAGAAGGGATGACTCGTCGTATCCCACAGTTATTTCAATGCCAGGCAGCTGCTGCCGCGATCATGGCTCCAACATAGGCGAGAATATTCAAAGGTTTATCGTCCCCTAACAGGCTACTGAAAAAGGGCGAAGCGGAGACGAATTGCGCCACAAAGCATTGCACAGGGTCTGAAGCCCGCGCTGATTTTGCGGCGCTTGCGGCACGACTGAAGAGGTTACGGAAAAACTCCAGATTTCAGGTGAAATCGGCGAAATAGGTCCTTCCGGGGCTGAAGCCCGCAGTGATCCTGTTGGCTTTATGCGGGGGTTGAAACCCCCGCCTCCCTCCGAATGGAGTTCTTCCGCAGCCTGTGAAGTCGTGCCCTGTTACAAAGCCACGTCGCGGAGAGTTTTTCCGCAGCCTGCTAAGGCAGTGGAGGCCATCCGGCGTTTTCGCGCCTTACCTGCTGAATGGATTAACGCGCACTTCACGCCGCAGCGCGGCGCAGGGCCATGCGCGCTGCGTGATAACCGCACATGCCGTGGACGCCGCCTCCAGGAGGCGTCGACGACGAGCACATATACAGGTTCGGAGTCCCCGTGTAGTAGATACCCAGCGCCGGGCGAAGAAAGAATTGCGACAGCGACATCTCACCGCCGCTGATATCGCCGCCCACGAGGTTCGCGTCCATTGATTCGAGTGTGGCCGGCGAAGAGACCTGTCGCGCCATTACGCAGTCGCGAAAGCCGGGCGCGAACCGCTCGATTTGATCTTCGATGCGGCTGGTCATGTCGACTGCGCAACCGTTGGGAACGTGGCAATAGACCCAGGCGACATGCTTGCCTTCCGGAGCGCGCGAGGGATCGTAGATCGTGGGTTGGGCAACAATTACGAATGGCCTTTCCGCGATGCTGTCGTGAGCAATCGCATACTCCGACCGGGCGATCTCTTCGATGGTTCCGCCTAAATGCAGGCCAATCGCGCGGCGGCACTCCGCGGCGCGCCAGGGAATCGGCTCGGAAAGCGCGTAGTCGATTTTGAACGCGCCGGGCGCATAGCGGAACCTTTGCAGAGATTCCCGATAACCGCGCGTGAGCCGGGCGCCGGCGACGGCGAGCAGTTGGCGCGGGGTCACATCGCAGAGAACCAACGCATTCCGCGGATCCAACTCATCGAGCGAGTCGATGCGCCGGCCGGTGTGAACTTCGCCGCCGAGTTCGCCAAGATGGGCGATGAGCGCGTCTGCGATCGCCTGCGAGCCGCCCTGCGGGACAGGCCACCCGACGACGTGGGAAGCAGCCGCAAGCACAATGCCAATGGCCGAGCTCAATGACACGTCGAGGCTGAGAAACGAATGAGCCGCAAGGCCGCCCCACAAGGCGCGCGCGCGGGCGCCGGCGAACCGGCTCGTTGCCAGCCGTAGCGCGGGCTGAAAGGCAAAGTAGCTGAATCGCGCCATCAGCAGCGGACGCAACGGAACGCGCATCACCGGACCCAGGGCGTCGCGCGCAAAGGCAGGCCATTGCTCCACCAGCGGTTCCACGAGGCTGCGCCAGGCGCGGCCATCTTGCTCAAGAGCGCGCTCGGCGTCCAGCAGGTTGCGTTCGAGGATCACCGCCGTGCCATCGTCGAGCGGATGGGCGAGCGGCGCTTGGCCTTGCACCCAGTGCAAGCCGTGGCGCTCCAGCGGCAGCATGGCGAAGAAGGGCGATGCGGCAGCCATGGGATGGATGGCGGAACCGAAATCGTGGCGAAATCCGGGAAGCGTGAGTTCCATGGTTCGGGCGCCGCCGCCAGGCTGGGACTCTGCCTCGTAAACATGGACTTTTCTGCCCTTCTGGGCAAGAACGATGGCCGCGGCCAGTCCATTGGGACCCGAGCCAATGACGTGGGCGACTTGAGCGGCGTCAGTCATGCGGCGGCAACTCCTCTGGCCATTCGACGACGCCGAACCGGCCGTCGGCGGCCTTGGTCAGCACCGGGGCATACAATCCTACGAGTTCTCTCTTCCACCAGTTGCCGGTGCGACGCTTTTCGTCCATCGAGGTAAACCAATACTGCCAAAGCATCGCGCGGACGAACCGGGGCGGCGCGTGCGCGAAGGGATTGCTCCGAAATAAGGAGATCACAGCCGGATCGTTTTCGAGCAACCGTTCTTCGGCGAGGGGCACAAAGTTGTACTGCTGCCAATCGCCGAGCGAGGCGAACCAGAGGTTCCACTCGAACCGCGGCTGATAGGGCGCGTAGATTCCCGGCGGCTGGTTGAGCGCCTGCGGCTTGAAGCGAAAGGGATATGGAGTCCAGTTTTCGCCGTCGCTCGAACCCTGGAACTCGATCTCGTAGCGGCCGCGGGTCATGACGGCGAAGAGTCCATATTGATTGGCGATGCGCAGCGGCTCCAGGGCGGCAATGGGAGCCGTGGGCAGTGGCGCCTCAGACCAGATGAGCCGCACCATCTCCGCGGTGGTTGCGTAGCCTATCCAAGCGAGAAGGAAGCCGGACGCGCAGACACCGGCCACATGGAGGGCAGGCGCAAAGCCGCGCGGGGCCGGCTGCCTTGTTTCCGCCTCCTCAGCGCTCGGCGAGGGCTCGTCGGCAGGTGACGAAGGCAGCTTGGGAAGCCTGCGGCGGTAGCGCGGCGGCACGAGCCAGCGCACGCTGCGATCGTCGAGCAGGAGAAAGCCGAGAATGAGGACCAGGTAGTTGAGGAAGGTGTAGTTGGCGGTAAGGATGACGACCAACTCCCACGGCGTGACGATACAAAAGCAGACGAAACGCAGGCGCCGCGGCAGAAACAGCATCCACACGATCGCCAATTCCATGGCCAGTGTGGCCACAACCGTTGCAGCTTGAAACCAATGCGGGAGATGCTGCACATACCAGCCGACCCAGGTGGGCAGCGGGCCGTTCTGGTAGTACTCGTCCATGGCGGTGAAGTGGCGCCACTCCGGATCGCCGCTCAGCAGCTTGACCAGGCCGGATTCGAAGTAGATGCGGAACCACTCCCATTGAAGAAGAAAGAGACTAAGCCGCGAGGTGGGACGGTCGATTCCCCATCCGGGCCGGAGCCCGTGCGGAGCAAAGAAGAGCGCGATGAATCCGGCTTCCAGCAGCATGCCGTCGGACTGATAACTGGAGAAA